>JAGQQS010000564.1 GCA_020426105.1 Planctomycetaceae bacterium | reverse complement strand
AGAGGAGGATACACAAGCAGCCGGTTTGTATAGAGTGAGTTTTTCATCGGCCCTCTCTCCAGTATCGAAGCTGGCCGTGGACGGGAGTGATGGCACACGGACGTGGAAACCGCCGCACGGGAGTCTAGCGCTCGTCGAATTCCAGTGCAAGTGCCCGATCTCGCTGTAAGGAGCCGCATTATGACACTCCGCGCGGCGTCAAATGGCTCATTTGAGAGTTTCATTCACTTTGATTCCTGTCGGACGAGCCGACGAGGGGATCACTTTCATGTCAATATTTTTGCTAATTGAATTACGAATTCACCCGCGTGACAAGCACTCGGGGGGTCTGCATTCGTGGATAATGACAAGGGGGTTGCCCGAGGCTGTCTCATTATGCCGCGTTGCGGCTGAATCGCAGAAACTCGGACATATTTCTAATGGTACAGATCCATGCAGTCTTTGCTTCTAAAAACGCTTCACAGCGTTGCTTGAGCGCCAACGTACTGCGTACTGCCGATCCTCTGCGTTGCAGCTTATTTCAAATTTGACAGCTTCCGGAAAAACAGCAAACTTGCATGCGTCAACGAACATGGTCAGGATATACATTCACTGGTGATCCATCGCTGATGTCAAAGCGAGCATCGAAGGCATTTGCGACTTTCCGTCTGCAAAGTTCATGCGAATTCTGTGCGGATGAAGTTTGTGGCAAGGTAAATTATCGAGGCAGGTCTTCATTGTGTCCGGAAAACTGAGCTGCTGCCAGGGGATTTTGATTGCCAGTCTGCTACTGGTTTGTTTCCCGGTATGGGTCTTCTCGAATGACATGGCTCCCGCCGCGCACCGCGAACACTGGACTGAATCGCGCGTTGTCGGCTTTCCTGATCCGCCGCTGCCGTTTCAGGTGCGTCAGGTGTTTACAAATGTGGACCTGCCCAAAGCGCTATCAGTAACGACACTGCCCGGGACCGACGATCTGCTGGTCACCGTGCATCAGGGAGGCTATGGTGGCCCGGGGCGTTTATTGCGATTAACGGGCGACGATTCCACGGCGACGATCTCCGAATTCCTCCAAATCCCGGACATCATCTACGGAATTGCCTTTCACCCGGACTTCGCCACCAACGGTTACATGTTTGTCGGCTGCAACGGGAGGTCGGAGGTTCTGGAGACGAAGGCGACGCGTGTGCTGAGATTTCAGGTTTCTCGCACAGCTCCCTTTGCATGCGACCCGAAATCGGAAACTGTCATCATTGAATGGAAGTCAAACGGCCACAACGGAGGCGACCTGGTCTTCGGGCACGATGGCATGTTGTACGTGTCTGCCGGCGACGGCACTTCGGATTCCGATGCCAAACACGCTGGCCAGGATTTGACAACCATCCCGGGTTCCATGATTCGCATCGATGTGGATCATCCCGCCAATGACATGCCATACTCTGTGCCCCCGGACAATCCATTCCTGGATGTCAAAGAGGCTCGTCCGGAAATCTGGGCTTACGGCTTCCGCAATCCCTGGCGCATTTGCGTTGATGCGCAGACAGGTGATTTATGGGCTGGGATCAATGGTCAGGATCTGTGGGAAACAGCTCAAGTGGTGCGGCGAGGAGAAAACTATGGCTGGAGCATCACGGAAGGCAGCCATCCGTTTCAGCCGAATCGCAAACACGGGCCAACACCCATTGTGGCGCCAACGATTGAGCACCCGCATTCCGAAGCTCGCTCACTGACCGGCGGTCACGTGTACTACGGATCGAAGTATCCGTCATTGCAGGGGCATTACATCTACGGTGACTATTCCACCGGCATGATCTGGGCTGCGAAGTATCACAACGGAGCAGTGGTTTCGCACTTCGTTGTGGCTCGTACATCACTGCAGATAACCGGCTTTGGCATCGATCACGCTGGCGAGCTTCTGATCGTTGACTACGGAAGCGGGCTGTATCGTTTGATTCCAAACGCACAAACGAATCACGGCGACTTCCCGCGGAAGCTGAGCCAAACGGGCATTTTCACTTCGGTCACCGATCATCGCGTGGCCCCGGGTATTGTCGCCTATGAGGTCAACGCCCCGTTGTGGTCAGACGGAGCTGCGAAGCACAGATTTATCGGTCTTCCCGGAGCCACAACAATTGGATTCGCAAAAGGTAAGGACTGGGAGTATCCCGATGGCACGGTGTTTGTAAAAACATTTTCGCTGCCGTTGGCTGGCGGCACCGCAGATCAGTGGACGCGGATCGAGACGCGACTGATGACTCAGCAGGATGGCGAGTGGTACGGCTATTCCTACGAATGGAATGACGACCAAACGGACGCGACCCTGGTGGATGCCCCTGGAAAGTTTCGGGAACTGAGTCTTCAGGCTGATGACTCAGTAACAGCGAAAAAGCAGATCTGGCAGTTTCCCAGCCGAGCCGACTGCATGGTGTGTCACACGCGGGCGGCTAACTTTGTGCTTGGCTTTTCTGCGTCGCAGCTGAACCGCAATGTGGCGCAAAGTGGTGTCGATCATTCACAACTGGAGTCGTTCGCTATGCTGGGACTTTTTAAATCGCTAACGGAATCTACGGTTGACGCAGGACCGACACCAGCAGCAACGCAGAAATTCCAGTTGCCATCGTCCGTTGCTGAATTGCCGCACCTGGATGACCCGAATGACATTACCTTATCCCTTGAGTCGCGAGTTCGTTCCTACCTGCATGCCAACTGCGCTGTATGCCACGTCAATGCCGGTGGCGGCAACTCACGCATTGATTTGTCATATGGAGGCGGCATCGACAAGACGAAGCTGGTCAATGAAACACCGCTCCACGGAGCGTTTGACATTGCCGATGCAAAGCTGGTCGTGCCCGGACATCCGGAACGCTCTCTATTGCTGTACCGGATGCGTCATCGTGGCCGAGGCCAGATGCCTCCCCTCGCAACATCTGTCGTCGATCAACGCGCGACGGAGATGATTGGGGAATGGATTAAACAGATGCCCCTGACGATCGACACAGACTCTGCCAATGCTCCCGAATGAGCAGCACATGGAATAAAAATTGTTTAACGCCAACGGCGTGGGCGCAGGTGTATGCGGCGGCGAGCGCTCACACCGTTGGTGTGCAGATTAAACGAATGACATAGCCCCGGCTGCTGCCTCGAATTTGAACAGCGATCATCAAACGTTGCGTGGCACCTCACAGCCGTGTTCAACAGCAGAGTCGCCTGTTGTCGAAATCGACCTGGTCCGGCTGCGCTTGGTCAGACATTTGTGTCGCTATAGGCGGATCATTATCGTACGCATATCAAACTCGAGGGATCAACAGGGAGCTTGTATGACTGATGTGACTCCAACCGAACTCGGAGAACGACGAGACCAGTTTGTGAGTGCCATTGCGGGGCGAATTCAACCCGTGCAGACATCCCTGCAGTATAGAATTGCATTGATGCTGGCAGCGCTCATCATGGTACTGCTGCCGCTCATTTACATCGGCGTTGCATGCGCATTTGCGGTGGTAGTCTATTTTCATGCAATTTACTCAGTGGCAATCTTTAATCATGTGCGGGGCCGTGGAGCCCTGCTGGCGTTAGCAGTTTATCTCGCACCGCTCGTGGCGGGAGTGACCGCCGTGTTGTTCATGTTCAAGCCATTGTTTTCCCGTTCGGCGAAGAAGGACTCTCCCGAATCACTGCAACGTGAACAGGAACCTGTACTGTTTGCATTTGTGGACAGACTTTGTGACGCTGTTCACGCACCGCGACCGCGTCGCATTGATGTGGATTGTCAGGTCAATGCTTCGGCCGGTTTTCGCCGGGGCCTGCTGAGTATGCTCCTTGGCAGGGATCTTGTACTGACCATCGGTCTGCCACTTGTCGCAGGCATGAATGCGAGGCAGTTCGCAGGAATCCTGGCGCACGAGTTCGGTCACTTTGCGCAGGGTGGCGGAATGCGTCTAAGCTACGTCATTCGGACGATCAGCTTCTGGTTCACGCGTGTTGTCTATGAGCGTGACAGCTGGGACGTCAATCTTGAGCGCTGGTCACAGGAACATGACTTCCGCATCGGGATGATATTCTATCTGGCCCGAGGCTGCGTGTGGCTGACCCGCCGTATATTGTGGGTATTGATGATGGTCGGGCATGGTGTGAGTGGATTGATGCTTCGACAGATGGAGTTTGATGCTGACCGACATGAAGTACGATTTTCCGGCAGCTCTGAAATTGAACCAACAACCCGCAGATTGCATGAACTGATGGTCGCGCACCAGATGGCGTATTCGGATCTGTCGCTGGCTTTTCAGGAAAGACGACTTGCCGATGATTTTACGTATCTGATGTCCGTGAATGCTGATCACCTGCCCGAGCAGGCGGAGGAATACATTACCAAACAGATTTCCGAGGGCAAAACTGGCTGGCTCGATACGCATCCATGCGATCGGGAAAGAATTCTCAGCGGCAAAAAGGAGGCGACTCCGGGCATCTTTCATCTGACAACGCCCGCCAGCGAGTTGTTTGTCGATTTTCCTGCTGTCTGTCACCGAGCAACATCGAGGATGTACAGTGCTTTACTGGGCAGCGAATTCCGGCCGGAGCAACTTCAGTCCACCGATGAGATTGTTGCCACCCGTCAAAAACACAAGGTCGCAAACGATGCCTTGCGCACGTGGTTTCAGAATGGCTGGACTCCCCTGCAGACCTTCACCATTCCTTTTGATCAGCTTCCGGACAACCCTGAGAAATCCGGATCAGAGGTTTCCGAATTGCGCGATCTTCGGCTGCGAATGATGGCGCTTTCAAAAACTCGAAAGCAATCCATCGCCAGAATTCTTGAAGCGAATTCACTTCTGTCCGAAGCTGGACGGGCGAGCTTGCTGCTGGACGCGAATTTCAAAGTACCCGCAACGACTTTCAGTATCGACCTGTCTTCGAAATCTCTTGTGTCAAAGGCATCCGAATTCGCCAATCAGAAATGGTCAGTGGCAGCATCTGAATCTGCGGAGTTTCAGTCTGCGGCCGAACGACGGATGATTACAGCACTTAGTCTTCTGAAGTGCGAATCACTTCAGGAGTCGGCCCCTGAGTTGTCTGCATGGGCTTCAGAGTGTGACCGAAAAATGCTGCCGGCTTTTCAGGCATTGATGGCCGCGTTCAGTGATATGGCAGCTCTTAGGAACGAAGCAGAACGTTTTGCGACCTGTATCGATCTGCTGCAGGCCGGAAACAGAACTGAAGGTCTGATCGGTGAGATCCATAAGTGCGCTGCGCAACTTCGGTCGCAGATCGACCGACTGCAACAGCGACTGGAAAACATCCCCTATCCGTTCGAACACCTTGATCCGGAAATGACACTGAAAAAATTCGTTTGCGAAAAGCTTCCCGGAGTAAATGATATCGGTTCAACGTATGAGGCCGTCGCTGGAATTACAGAAAATGTGTTTCAGATCTACCAGCGTCTGATGGGGCGATTCTGCCTGATGGCACAGACTGTGGAACGCTGTTTCAATCTGGAACCTCTTCCTGTTCCGGAGGTGAGTGGCGACGATAAAGCAGCTGATAATTGAGTCGATGGCTCCGACTGCTGCGGGGTGTTTCATTTCTTTCAGAAGCTAACGCTGGCCGGTTTGCGACATCGACCTGACCGGGACAATCACGCGGGGCGTGACGTACCCATTCAATCACGAACCGTGAGGCCAACGGGCCTAAATCTCCATTGAACGTTCAGATCCTTCAAAAAGATATTTTCGATGATCCGACTCCGACAAATTCAATTCGAAAAAGTTTACTCTGTCTGGCCCGTGTGTCTTACCTTGCTGTTGCATTGTGGTTCGTACCTGCAGGCCGCTGCTCAGTCACCTCCGCCGGAGGCCGGCAATGTATTGCAGGATTCTGCGGGCCGCATTCGCAACGTGCTTTTCATTGTTTCAGACGACCTGCGCGCCAGTGTGCCTGGTTGTTACGGCGATTCGTTTTGCCAAACGCCGAATATTGATCGACTGGCAAAGCAGGGTCTCGTGTTTGACTCCGCTTACTGCCAGGGAACTGTCTGCGGCCCCTCCCGAACATCGTTTATGTACAGTCGCTACAGAGGACGCGGTACTGTGACACTGGGGCAGCATCTGAAGAACAGTGGTTACTACAGCGCCCGCGTCGGTAAAATCTTTCACATGCGGGTTCCCGGCGACATCATCGCTGGTACGGACGGCGAAGATCGGCCTGAAACCTGGACCGAACGGTTCAATTCGCCCGGTCAGGAAGCGCACACGCCCGGGAACTATGCGTGCCTCAACCTGAATATCTTCACCACGGAACTGGAGGGTCGCCAATCCACCGCGATGCCTCATCGCATGTTTGTTTCCGTTGACTATGAAGGTGATGGTTCGGATCAGCCAGACCACAAGACCGCCACGAAAACCATCGAACTATTGCGAGAACACAAGGACGGTCCATTTTTTATCGCGGCTGGTTTTGTGCGACCGCATTATCCGATGGTGGCTCCTCAGCAGTATTTCGAACCATATCCCTGGCAGAACATGCTGGTCCCCGAACAGCGTCTCGGTGATCTGGATGACATCCCCGAACTGGGCGTCAATTCGAGTCGATCAGCACTGAATGGCATCGACAACTATCCGGACAATCAGAAGCGAATGTGGGCTGCGTATTACGCGGCGGTTACCTTCATGGATCAGCAGGTGGGGCGAATGCTGGATGAACTGGACCGCCTGGGATTACGAGACTCCACGGCCGTCATCTTCACCAGCGACCATGGCTATCATCTGGGTGATCACACCTTCTGGCAAAAGGCCGATGTTCACGAGCAAGTCATTCGAGTTCCACTGATTATGTCCGTGCCAGGCATGCCACGTGGACGGTCAGATTCCTTCGTGGAACTTGTTGATCTGTTTCCCACGGTTTGTGAATTGACTTCACTGGAAACTCCGCCGGGCCTGCATGGGACAAGTCTGGTTCCAATTCTGAAGGACCATTTGGCCAGCACGAAAGAGGGGGCACTTTCGTTCGCAAAAGGAACGTCATGGCGTACGAAAGACTGGGCTTATATTCAATACCCGGATGCAACGTCTGAACTGTACGACATGCGTAATGATCCTGGGCAATTCACGAACCTTGCTGATGACCCAGGGTATTCTGCAATTAAGGACAGGCTCTCACAGCAACTCGCTAAACGGCTCGACGGGTTTTGAAGCTGCGCGGTTTCAAGCTTGGAGGGCCGACGTATCCGTTGCCTGTGGTGTGACGGTCTGTTGAATGAATCGCTCCCGATCTCGCGTTTTTGAAGTTTTGCACTTCGTTAGGGCTGGAAGCCCGGCGAGCCAACGGAAAATTGAAAATACAGCGATTCAGTCAATGCCCTTGGCTTCTTTGCAGCCCGGCATTCTTTCAGAAACACCTGACTGCGTTGATAGTAGATATTCGGATTGCGGCCGTTTCCAAGATCCTTCTGATCAAACTCGTAATCCCACTGCATCGATGTTTTGGGCGTTGAATGGCCCACTTTTCCGAGTATCCCAGCGTGATAGCCTGCAGCCTTTAAAGTTGTCACGATGTCTGGCACGTCTTCTCTCGCTGACATGAAACCCATGGCACCTGAGCGATGGCTGTATCGTCCCGTAGCGATCACAGCACGGCAGGGAGCACAGATCGCAGCGTTGACGTGGGCTCTGGTAAACAGCATGCCCTCCGCAGCAAAGGCATCGAGATTTGGCGTGAGATCCGCCGGCTTGCCTCCGTAAACACCCAGCGATTCAGTGTGCAGGTCATCTGCTGTAAACAGCAATATATTGGGTTGATCCGCAAACACATTGGGAATCAGTATCCCGGAAAGTGCCGCTGCAAACAGAACAATGTGTCTCATGATATTATTCATCCTGTGGTTTCCCTTATGGGGCAGAATCTGTCACCAGTTGCGTGGGCCTGGAATCCAGTGCTGCCTGCAATTGACCGCGGATCTGGTTCAGTTCGTCGGACTGCGTGGCCACAGGCGTCACTTCTTCGGGATCAGCCAGAACGTCAAACAGATCGCCATCCGCATACAGTTTCCACTGATGATTGCGGGCAAAGATCTTTGCGTTGCCCTTCTTTGGATTGGAATGGTAGAAGCAGTAGATCCAGCTGCGAGGATTTCCTTTTTGCCCTTTCAGTTGAGGCAGAAAACTTTGCCCATCGGCCAGATCCGCGTAAGGATGTGTTCCGCCGGAGATCTCGGCCAGCGTGGGGACAAAATCACTTAAATCCACAAGGTCTCGACAGACCGACGGCACGATCGTACCGGGCCAGCTGGCGACGAACGGAACATGGGTGCCGGAGTCAATCGTCAGTCCTTTACCGCCCTTGAGTGGCTTGCCATCCAATATAGACGTGATGCTGCGATGGGTCCCATTGTCGCCCGTAAACAGAAAGACGGTATTTTCTTCGATGTTCAGTTCCTTCATCAGGCTGACAAACCGGCCTACGATGTCGTCGGTGTAGGACACCATTCCTTCGAAGGCCTTGTGCCCTTTGATTCCTGCCTGCCCCTTGTTGGCTGGTGTCGCCACAAACGGCGAATGGGTCAGCACCATTGGATAGTACAGAAAGAATGGTTGCTCCTTATTGCGGCTCATGAAGTCTTTGGCATAGTCGAAGAACATGTCGGGACCATAATCGGCATTGGTCGTGTCAAGAACCTTTCCGTTACGATCCACATCAGGCTTCCAGTAACGCGACCCACGATCTTCAATCTGCCACAGAAAGTACTCGTGAAAGCCTGCATCGCGCGGATGCGTACCCTTACCAACTTTGTTTCCATCGCGTCCGTAGAGTTGCCACTTGCCGATGATGGCGGTCT
>JAGQQS010000563.1 GCA_020426105.1 Planctomycetaceae bacterium | reverse complement strand
TATTTGACGGATGCGCAGAGCGCTAAGCACCCGGTGCGCTGACGACTCCTGATTTCACGCACCCTGTTATGCGGCTTTGGTGCGGCGGGGTTTCGTCTTGAGCCTGTAAGTAATCGCGTTGCCCTGTTTGCCACAGACGTCGAAAAATTCCATCCGGCGAAAACACCATGCCGCTTTTTGAGCCAGCCAGCGCGGCATACCTGATTCAGCCTCCAGATCAGCTGTCGTAAATTCGTCCGGAAGCCGGATATCGAGTGCTCTCCAGAGGTCGGCAGCGGTCTTCAGTTGCAGGTGTTGCTGCACTTCGACCAGCACGCGTTCTGCCACCGCATATTTTTTGCGCCATGAACTGCGAGCGGTGGGCGGCACGCGAATTTCTTCCTGTTCCGTCAACAACACATCGAGTCGCAATCGAGGATGAGGAAAGACGCCAAAGTGAACAAGCTCCTTAAACAGATAGACGAGCGACTGGCGGGCGGGACTGTATCGCGAACTGATGACGTCGCCGCCTGGACGATGCAGCCTCGTGATTTTCTTGCGGGCTGCCAGCGGCTTGACAACAATCACCTGATGTGTGGTGAGCAGGCTGGTGACTTTGGCACAAATTGCGGAGAGCGAGGCGCACTGAATCTCGATCAGACGTCCGCGTTTGTCGATCGCATCAATGCGATATCGGTCCACGACAACTTCATGTCGGTCTTCGGCGACAACATAGTGCGCCTTCAACTGGGTATGCAGAGCCATCGCCACTGACAGACTTCCTTGTCCAACGGGGTCACTGGTTCAAATCCGCCATGTGTGAACTGTCAGCGGATCTCTTTCAGACAGTCGATGCCCATGTAGATCACGAGTGCGGCAGCCAGCAGCAGCATGATGTCCCAGACCATCTGTCCCCCGAACGGGGCACTGAGCACAAGATCCAGAATGGCAGCGACTCCCATCAGCCCGGCTACGCCCATTGATCCGAAGACAATGTTACGGGACTGACTGGCCATTCTGAGGACTCCCAATGGGGTTGATGCGGACGGTTCTGCGTATTGCGGTCGCCTGAGTATAATTCATTTTCAGCCATGCATTCCAGTCCGTTTTCCATCGACAGGGAGGTTCGATGATTGTTTTTTGGCGGTGACGCCATAATCGTCAGGCGGCGCTGACCTGCAGCTGGCGTTTCGGGATGCGGATCTGGAAAGTACTGCCGCGACCGGGGCCTTTACTGAGCGGGGTGATGGTTCCCGCATGATTTTCAATAATGCGATGCGTGATGCTCAGTCCCAGGCCGGTGCCCTGCCCGGTCTCTTTCGTGGTAAAAAACGGGTCAAAGATATGCTGCAGCGTCTCCTCATCCATCCCGCAGCCGTCGTCTTCGATAGCAATCACGACAGAATCAACCTGCTCCAGGAGTCGAACATTAACACGGCCACCCGAGGCTGTCGCCTGCAGGCCGTTGGCAACGAGGTTCAGAATCACCTGTTTGAACTGCGCCGCGTTGACCTCGGCGATCACGGCATGATCACATTCGAAACTGACGATACGGTCTGCATACCGTCCCAGGTGCTGCAGCATTTGCAACACCTCACCGATCAGATTTGTGATATCGGTCGAGGCCCAGCCGGCCTTGTCGCCGTGTGAAAAATCCAGCAGCCGATGTGTGATGTCGCCGCAGCGTCGCGATTCACGACGGATCATCGCGATCCGTTCCATGACCTCGCGGGCATCATCAGATTTCATGCCGACAAGCTCGTACAGTCGCATCTCCAGCGATTCCGCGGCGACCGAAATTGCACTCAGCGGATTGTTGATTTCATGGGCGACACCAGCCGCCAGGAATCCTACGTTTGCAAGTTTCTGAGATCGAATCAATTGTTCGCTGCGTTCGTGCACCTTGTACTGCAGTTCTTCTTCTGCCTGCTGAAAACGATCGGCCATACAGTTCACACCGGCTACCAGATCCGCGAATTCATCCTGCCAGCGGAGCGCGAGTGGCAGGCGATACTGCGTGTCACCATCAGCAATTCGCGTGCAGCCCCGCGCAATGGCGCGGACGGGCATCGATATCCATTGAATAATGCCCGTCAAAATGGCGATCGAAACGGCAATCACAATGAAGGTCCCGGAGAGCAGCCAGAGCAGAAGACTTTCCGAACGTTGACGCTGCTTCTGCAGCGATTTTTCACCGCGATCCGCAGTCATGCAGTACGCCGGAAGGTTTTCCAGCGTCTTCTGGATCCGTGCGACGATCTGCGAAACATCTGAGCGGAACTTCAGGTTCTGATTGTTGTCTTCGCTGTTTCGAACCAACTGCAGCAGTTGTTCCAGGTTCGACAACTGGTCCAGATCATCATAGGTGTTGTCGAGGCGGGCGAGGACATGATCCTGTTGCTGGATACTGAGGTCCAGGACTTTAACGCGATGACGAAATTCCTTCAGTGACTCCCGCGCTTTTTCGATTCGGCTGAGGTAGACCTGTCGCTGTTGCTCCACGGCCGCAGGCTGACGAAGGTCCAGCGA
>JAGQQS010000562.1 GCA_020426105.1 Planctomycetaceae bacterium | reverse complement strand
ATGAATCACGACTGGTGGATGAATCGGTTTCGGAGGGCATACAGGCTTTGGGGGGCAAACGACAACAGGTGGCGGGGAAACGTGCTTTGGGGGATGTACATTTACAGGCGGGATTTTGCCAATCGGCTGATGGCCATGTCCCGGCAACTGAATTTGAAGCTTGGGTGATTTTCTAAGCAGTTTTCCAGGATCGAAGTCCTTTGCAAAAGCTGCTGATTGAAGACTTACCGCGACAGACAGCAAAGCAAATAGGGGGTAGCTTTTCATGACTGAACCTTTCTGTATGTGGTGTGTGAATCAAGTTGATTCCTCGCAAAAGCAGTCCCCGTGCCAAATTGAAGAAACTGTAAATACGTCGCATTTTTGAGCTATGTGTGTCATTTTGAGACGTCAAAACGAATGTAATGTTGTCATATTGATGTCATCTTGTGTCCCGGCTGGCAATCGATGCCCGTCGAAACGTCGAACGATCCGTGGCGCTCTGTTAAGCTTCGGAGCTGAACTTACATTGGTGTCGGAGCGCGGCTTCGACATCGGCCGGCGTGTTGCAGTTCATGAGACAGGCCAGATTAGGATCGACCTCGCGAATCACCTCCAGCGATAACCAGCAGGTTCGCAGATTTTCAGCCAGTGCGGCGGCGCGGCGCTGGCCGGACTTGAGCAGATCCGCAGCTGTGTTGGCTGCCGTGACGCGGTAGACAGCGCATAAAGGCCAGGAGAATCCCTGATCTCGGATCACGACGGCATCGAATTCGTGTGTGAGATGCATTCGCAGGCAGTTTATCACGGCAGCCCTGAGCAGAGGAACATCGCACGATGTGACAAACCCGGCCACAGGACTGCTGGCCGAAGTTTGCAGGTGCCTCAATGCCTGCCCGATCCCTGCCAAAGGGCCAGCGCCGGGAAGATCATCGCGGAGCACTTCCACAGAACTCCCCGAAAGAAGAATCTGCTGATTCGCAGCGGCGACAATGAGGATTTGTGACACTTCCGGCCGGACAATTCGACAGATTCGCTGCAGCAGAGTTTCGCCGAGAAACGGCAGCTGGTATTTTTCCTGCCCCATTCGACGACTGCTGCCCCCGCAAAGTACAATTCCTGCCAATTGATCGTTTGTAATCATCGCTGATTGATTCCCGAGACGCGACGGTTCAACAAGTCAAAGTGCTCAACCCACACAGGATCGTTAAACCACAAGGATCATAACTTGTCCGAAGCACAATCCCCTGACCAGTCTCCCCGTGAGCAGTCGGGTTCAGAACATGCCCCACCCGCAGAATCCGGTCCATGGTATCGAGACGGGCTGCAGTTTACCTGTTCGCAATGCGGGGACTGCTGTACCGGCCCGCCGGGCGTTGTCTGGGCCAGCGAAGACGAGCTGCTTGAGATCGCGGAATATCTTGGTAAACCTATCGGCGAGATTCGATTGTTTCACACGCGGATCGTTCGAGGTCGAGTTTCGCTGACAGAATACGCAAATGGCGACTGTACGTTTTTTGATTCAAAAAGCCGGCATTGTACAGTGTATGCGGCACGTCCGGTTCAGTGTCGGACATGGCCTTTCTGGAATTCACACCTGACCAGTGAAACTGCATGGAAGAAAGTATGTGAGGTTTGTCCGGGTGCCGGCGAGGGAACGTTTTTCAGTCTGGAACAGATTGAAGAACGAGCCAAGAGGATCGATATGTGACAGGCATCAGTGCCTGAAATGCCGCACACCGGTGAAGATCATGGCGATACCGTGTTCGTTGCAGGCCGCAATGACTTCATCGTCGTTTCTTGAACCGCCAGGCTGAATGGCGGCTTTGATCCCAGCTTTGGCTGCCGCATCAATGCCGTCACGGAACGGGAAAAATGCGTCCGACGCGACGACGGCCCCCTGGCTGCGGTCGCCGGCCTTGTAGGCGGCGATCATTGAAGAATCAAGGCGACTCATTTGCCCTGCTCCGGCGCCAATCAGCATGCCATCTTTCGCGAACACAATCGCGTTGGATTTTACATGACGGCACACTGCCCAGGCAAATTGCAGATCTGCCAGCTCCTGCCCGGTTGGTTGTCGCGAAGTCACGACTTTCCATGTCGCATCGGATTGTGGCAAATCGTCCCGATCCTGAACCAGCATACCTCCACTGACGCGTCGATAGTCGGGTGCTCCCCGATCGGCGTTCGAGAACTCGACCTGCATCAGGCGGACATTGCTTTTCCATTTCGGCTTTGTCGTCAGAATCTGAATGGCCGCTTCGTCGTAGGCCGGAGCGATGACCGCCTCGATAAAGCGACCGGGAATGCACATCGCTTCCGCGGTTGCCGCATCCACGGTCTTGTTAAGGCCGATAATTGACCCGAAGGCACTGACGGGATCCCCTTCGTACGCTTTGTCGAACGCAACGGCCAGCGTTTCTCCCACAGCACAGCCGCAGGGATTATTGTGCTTGATCACACACGCGGCCGGTTGAGTAAATTCCGAGACGATCGACTT
>JAGQQS010000561.1 GCA_020426105.1 Planctomycetaceae bacterium | reverse complement strand
GAAACGCGTGACGCAAAGTGCGTCGTCGTCGATACAAAGACTGATGTTGCACTGCTGGAACTGCCAGCTGCGTCGCTGACGAATATTGAATTCAGTGTCGTGCCACCGGGTCCGGCGGAGCTCCCGCGTTCAGGCGACGTTGTGCTCGCGTGTGGCAATCCTGCTCGCGAAGTGGACGGCGGCGTGCCCGTGGTACGTCTGGGTGAGATTCATGGAGTGACCCCGGCGACGGTCCGATCGTCTTGCACACTTTCAAGCGGAGATTCAGGGGGGCCCCTCGTCAACAGCCTTGGCAGCCTCGTCGGACTGCATCGTCAGATAGGTGCCCGACCGTCATCCAATGAACATCTTCCATTGACGGTGATTCATCAAGCGCTGGAAATGTCGGATCGGTGGAAGTCGCTAAAGGTTCAGACTCAAAGTTCAGCCACCGTCGTGACTTCGCAACAGCTGCTGCCAACGGCACGCATTCGGCACGCGACGCACCAACTCACCGCGGAACTGCACGGGATTTCCCGCTACGGCAAACCTGACGTCCATGTTCTGGCCACCGTGTTGAACAATCTGTATGTGGTGACGAAACTAAGTGAGATCGCAGCATGCCGTACACTTTCGTGTCGTTTTGAGGATGGCACGACAACTTCAGTGGAAGTCGAAAAAGCGGATCGTACGCTTGATCTGGCGCTGCTGAAACTGAAAAATCCCCGGGACGACGATGCGGCGATCACGGAGTTGCATGCGACTGCTCGGCAATTGTCACTGACCTGCGGGGAGATTGTCTATACGGCAGCAGCGCTGGAGAAGATTTCGGGAGCTGGCTTAATCACTCGCACCCACCACGATGAACCAACGCAGTCCGCAAAGTTCGGCGCAGTGCTGGCCATTGTTGGAAACGGGGTGCAGGTCACGGAACTCTCGCCGAACGGGAGTGCCCAGCTCGCTGGGTTACAATCGGGCGATATGCTCCGGACGATTGATGCGACGGATGTCACTTCACTGCAGGTCGTCGATCGAATACTTGGGATTCGGCAGCCGGGAGACTGGATATCGCTTGTTGCCGATCGTAACCAGCAACGAGTAACGGCGGAGGTTCAGCTGCAGCACGCACCCGGCCAGCTATTCGAAATGACCGAATTTCTGGATGGTCGCGCGGGAAATATGAGTCATCGACGCAGCGGATTCACTGCCGTGCTGCAGCACGATATCGTCATCGAACCTGATGCATGCGGAGGTCCGCTGTTGAGTGGCAACGGGCGTATCATCGGGGTCAATATCGCGCGACGCGGTCGCGAATCCACATTAGCCATTCCGATCGCGGATGTGATCGGGTTTTCAAGATGACAGAAAAAGGCCACGTGGGTTCGACATCAGACATTCACCATGCCGGGAAAGCACCACCGGGCAGAGATCTCGCCTGCGGGTATTTTGAATCCCGGTGCTGCCGCTCGTGCACACTGCTTGAACACGCATACGGCGCGACGCTCCGACGAAAACGCGAAGTGCTCGCACAATTGTTTCCCATCACCCCACTAGCGCCCTTTGTGCATTGCGAGGATACTGCAGGCAGCCGAATTCGAGCAAAGCTGGCTGTCAGCGGTTCTCTGACGGAGCCACAGCTCGGGTTTTACGACGACCAGCAGACGATTGTTCCGGTCACCGATTGCCCGCTCCATCACCCGTTGATAAACGAGTGGGCTCAACGACTGCCGACGATCATTCGGAATACAGGCCTGACGCCCTACGATCCAAAGTGCGATCGTGGCGAATTGAAATTTGTGGTCCTCACTTGTTCCCCGACTCATCAGCAACTGATGATTCAGTTTGTGTTGCGGTCCAGGGAGGCCATCGACCGAATTCGTGGGTTGTGGCGTCGGATGGCTGAAGCGGAGAAGCATGCCGTGCCGGTGTTGTCCGCGAATATTCAGGCAGTGCGTTCATCCAGAATCAGCGGCTCGGACGAAATATCGATTTCAGAACAGACACGTCTGCCCATCCGGTTTGGTGTCGTGGAGCTGTTGATCGGGCCACAGAGTTTTTTGCAGACGAACCATGAGATCGCCGTCAAACTGTATGCCGCTGCCGGTCAGTTGCTGGAGCAGCATGGGGCTCAGAATGTGCTGGACCTGTACTGCGGTGCGGGAGCTTTTTCACTAACGGCCTGTGCGAGCGTTCGATCAGTGACAGGAATTGACAGTTCGCGGAACGCCATCGACTGCGCCCGCGAAGCCGCGGCTCGAAGCCATCTTCACCATGCTCAGTTTCTATGCCGTGGTCTCGACCAGCTGACGACTGACGAACTCGCTGCGGAAAATTTTGATACCGTGATCTGCAATCCTCCGCGTCGAGGTCTTGATCCGGCCAGTGTCACGCTGATTAAGACATTGCAGCCGCGATATCTGATTTATTCGAGCTGCAATCCTGCAACGCTCCAGCGAGACGCACAGATACTGGCCGCTGACTATGAACTTGACTGGCTCCAGCCGTTCGACATGTTCCCTTATACGCAGCACTTCGAAGTATTGGCAAAACTGCTGCGCCGCTGAAAACAGTTGAGGTTTCCTGTGATTGCTGGCTCTGACTCCGGGCTTTGCTTGAAGCCGCTTGCCGGAACCTGAAACGCGTGTGCCGTGGACCCGAAGAATTCCCGGCAAACTCTTCCGAGCCGCACTTTTTATTCGGCCAAAGCCGCCGGAAACAGGCACTCTGCCGACACCCGGCACCTCGGCATCAAACGTCCCGAGGGACCGACTCACCATAAATTCACAGCCTG
Organism: Planctomycetaceae bacterium; assembly: GCA_020426105.1. Classification (GTDB taxonomy): domain Bacteria; phylum Planctomycetota; class Planctomycetia; order Planctomycetales; family Planctomycetaceae; genus SXXK01. Next base: position 3,638 of record JAGQQS010000561.1, on the reverse strand, counting down.
TTTGGCCGGGCAGAATCCAATCCATGGAAAATTTTTTTATTTTCTGAAGCCCACTCTTGCCCGTCGTTACAACTGACGATACAAAATACGCGACACAAAAGTCGTGCTTTATATGTCGCAGCTCGGCGAGAATCAAAGAGAGGTGCAGAATGTTATCAGAGCAGGGGAAGATTGATGTTCAGAACGTCTCGGGAAGCACTGAGCCTTTACGCGCCACAACAGCGTTGCTCATTCAGGCAGTTCTCGCGGCTATTTGTCTGACCATCGGCGTTCTAAGGTATTTTGCGGCTGTGCCTAAAATCGGCACGCAAAACTCCGCCCAAAGTGCTCCGTCAGAATATCTGCAGCTTTCAGAGCAAAAATGATCCCTGCGAAAACATGGATCGCATTGATTCATGCTCCTCACCTGAGGAGTGTTTAACGCTCAACAGACCTGAAACGAAAGTAGCCAGTATGAGTACATTTGTAATCACCGCCATTTTGTGGACTGCCGCTTACCTGCTGGAACCCAAACGGCACTGGAAATGAATCTGGAGTGTACAGTGACTGATTTCCGGCAGCCCGCATCCATGTGCCAAAAACTCTGTCACCAGGCAGATGGCAGTGCCCGCCGCAACGCAATGTTAATCGGAATTAACTTCCATGAGTTTCAACAGATCCCCAATGGTTCGATGTGCTTCGACGGCATGCCGCAGTGGCTGTTTACTCATGATGCGGTACTGGTTCTGGCGGCCGACTTTTTCGCGTTCGATAATACCGGCTTCTTCGAGATCGGCAATGATTCGCTGGACGGCGCGTTCCGTGATGCCGACCTGAACGGCGACATGTCGCAGGACGATTGAAGGATTGCGTGACAGCAGAATAAGGACATGCGAATGATTGGTCAAAAAGGTCCAGCGTGGTCCGTGCAGTTCAGCAGCAGCCGCAGGTTTTACCGTGGACGCGGGCATTGAGGCAGACTTCCTGGATACTTTTGCCTGGGCTTTTTTCATTGAAGTTGCCAGAGATGTGGATTCAACATGGCGGACGAGCACCTGTCATTAACGGGCAACGATGCAACCTCCGCGACAGTCCTCAACCACCAATATCTTAATGACAAAACGCGACAATTCAATCGTGCAACGTGTGACATACAATGATCAGCCGAACCTCCGGTCTGACGTTTGATCTGAGTTGAGTTGAATGAAGTGTGATTTACGAATCTTGTTGTCCAGTTTGAAAACGCAAGTGCCGCGACTTTGGCGGCCGGGAGTCTTGATGCCGAGATGGAGTCAGGTGATTGAAATTTTCTGCTCGCCTTTCGAGCTGTGATGACTTCCTGTAACGATGAGCTGACGCTCGCTTTTTTTTCTGTATCGTAACCCGAGTCCTCAGTTTCGCTGAGAGAAAGTTTGATCCGTGCCTGTTCTGCAAACCTGTCTGGCCGCAGCGCCGCCCATTCTGTTTCTCCTCTTCGCAATCGTGCCGTCCAGTCTGGCAAATCACAATGTGAAGGTAATGCGCGGTGTTGCATCAGTATTCGCCTGGGCGGTATTCCTGTGTGCGATCCTGAATACAGGCCTGATGGCTCAGTTTGGCGCGGTGGACAAGCCGCTGTTTCGACTGACATCACCCATCCGGCTCAGTCCTGGAGTTTACCTGGATTCTCTGTCGGGCCTGATGCTGCTGCTGATTTCGTTCATTGGCCTGATTATCGTGAACTATTCGATTCGCTGTCTGGATCGGGACGCGACCCAGGGACGTTTCCTGAAATGGATTCTCGTGACGCTCGGCGCAGTGTTGCTGCTGGTAGTGTCTCGTGATCTGGTCATGTTTACGCTGGCGTGGATGCTGACCAGTTACAGTCTGCACCAACTGCTTACGCATTACCCGGAGCGATCATGGGCCACATGGGCCGCGCGAAAGAAGTTTCTCATCAGCCGACTTGGCGACGTCATGCTGCTGGCCGCGCTGGGTCTGACATATTTTTGTTTTGGAAGTGTTGAGTACTCGGAGATTTTTGCCGCAGCTCAGACGATCCAGGCCGAAGACACAACGGAGAGTGTCTGGATTCCGATCATTGGCAGCTTGTACGTTCTGGGAGCGATGACGAAGTCAGCGCAGTTTCCGTTTCATAGCTGGCTTCCTGATACGATGGAAACTCCCACGCCCGTGTCGGCATTGATGCATGCCGGGATCATCAACGCTGGTGGATTTCTGGTAATTCGACTCAGTCCTCTGGTCTCACTCTCTCATCTGGCTCTCGATTTTCTGGCCATGACGGGAGCATTCACGGCGCTGTTGGGTGGAGTCGTGATGCTGACTCAAACCAGTGTAAAACGGCAATTGGCCTATTCGACGATGGCTCAGATGGGCTTCATGATGCTGCAATGCGGGCTCGGCGCGTTCTCTGCGGCCTTACTGCATATAGTGGCCCATTCGCTCTACAAGGCGCATGCATTTCTAAGTTCCGGAAGTGTGCTGGATACGGCTGCCGGCATGAGAACAACAGGCGGTCGTATCAGTTCAGGGCTCCGCAGCATGTGGATGTTGCCGGTCGCTCTGGCGATGGCAATCGGGATCTGCGCGGTAACCGTTTGGGGGTTCACTGCCGATTTTCAATCGAAACCCGGGGCTGGAATTCTAAATCTCATCCTCACGATCGCCCTGACTCAGCTTTTGTGGCTGGCGTTTTCGTCCGGCTCCGTTCGCCTCGCCGGATGGGGCGTCATCGCCGCCGTTGGCGTCAGCGTGGGGTACTACGGAGCATATCTGTTGACCGACACTGCTCTGGCGACCTCCGTTTCTCATCAGACTGTGAGTCCTTCTCTGTTCGATTCGCTGGTCACTGGTCTCGTGGGCCTGGGCTTCATCGGCATTTTTATCCTCCAGGCGACGACGCGACTGACCACCCCCGGGCCACGGATGCGATCACTGTATGTTCATGCTGTCAACGGGTTTTACCTGGACGTTCCCGCCCGTCGAATTACTGCCTGGGCGTGGGGACACGAAGGGCCAGCCCAGTAGTATTCATCAATGCTCAACAGCAGATCAGATCGTCAAAAAAATTGAAGTTTGTTGCACTCACGTGTCATATTAACCCAGAGAAATCTAATGTCAGAACTTAGTTTCGACGAACAGCTGGCGAACACGGAAATGAACGCCACTGCCCTCATCACAAGCAGACAACAGTCAGACTATTCACGCCTGACGGAAATTCTTGAAGAGTTACAGGAGGTGGTTCCACCGCTGTGGCCACTGCGAGATTATGTTGCCGTGAATCCGTTTCTGGGCTTGTCGGGGAAAACGTTTCTTGACGCCCGGCGGTTGCTTTGCGGTGTTCGGGATTGTGATCTGCTGATGCCGCGAGATTACTTCCAGTCGCTCCTCGAAAACGGGGAGATCACCGAAGACGATATCTCCAGGGCACTTGAACAGTGCCAGCGCGAATACCCGGATCATTACGCCGACCTGAAAACGGGGGACATGATCGACCGGATCGCAAACGCATCCGGTAACTCCGAAAGCGAACGCGACATTCAGACGATTGCCGAAGTTGTGGATCAGCATCGCGGCAGTACCTGGCAGAGTCACATTGTGAATGACATTTCTCGCTGTGTTGCAGCACATTATGACGAAGGACAGGCCGTCTGGCAAAG
>JAGQQS010000560.1 GCA_020426105.1 Planctomycetaceae bacterium | reverse complement strand
CCGCCCGGACAAGCCGGACGGAAGCGGAGGATTTTCTTTTTGAATCCGAATGTAGCTGTCAGTTGTTGCTTCCGACCGGGGTAAACCCGACGGAAAACGCAGTACCACTTTACGTGGCGGCAATTAGCTTCCGTCGGGCTCGCCCCGGCGGAGCAATCAACTGGCAGCTACGCTAAGATGCTCGTATCTATCCGATCTCCGTCCGGGTTCATCCCGGCGGAATCAGCGAATCGTCTCCGTCTCGAGCCGCCGCATGCAGCCAATCTACACCGCCGACAATACGAATGCCGCGTATCAGTTGAATTGGTCCCTTTCTTTGTTCGGCCTGCAACCATTGCCCATCATTGAACAATGGCTGGCCGAACTTAAGACAGCCACAGTGGCAGACGGAGTTCGCGTTCTATCTGCAGAACTGCGATCTGCGAACGTTGCACAGTTTTTCGTCAGCACACGGCCCGAGATATCGCCGTCTGATGTGGTTCGAAGTGTTAAAAGCCGTTTGCAGTATCTGCTTCGTAAAGACCTGCCGAAGGCGTTTCGCCGGAACTATCACATTCAGAGCGTTGGAGAAGCGAAGTCGGAAGTTCTGGATCGCTACGTTGCGAAGCAGACGGAGAAGCATCCAATGGCGGATCCCAGAGTGCAGTCGCTACTCGCTGGTCTCCAGTTTTATGATCAGACAGTCGAGCTCGATCGGCCTCAGATCGGGACGTACGGACAGTACCTGAACTCCATCCAGATCGTTCTTGAAAATGATGGTGGCTGGCACGAAGTCGGTGAAGAACACCTGAACGGGGTTCGCAACATGATCATCGCTGCGGCGAAGAAGAAGGACTGGCGATTGTCCAGAATCGGGTTGCTCAGCAATCATCTGCACATCCTCGTTGGAGCCGAAGTCAACGAGTCGCCGCAATCGGTGGCTCTGTCGCTGATGAATAACATCGCTTATGTTCATTCCATGACGCCGGTGCTCAAGTTCAGCTACTACGCCGGGACATTCGGCGGGTACGATCGTGGAGCGATTCGGTTAAATCAGTCAAAATTATCGTGAACTGTCGTGCTCGTCCCGTGCTTCCGTCGGGCCCGCCCCGGCGGAGCAACCAATTGGCAGCTACAAGCCAAACTCTTCCAAATCCTGCTCTCCGTCCGGGTTCATCCCGGCGGGAGCGGCGATTTAAGTCGGTTTAAGTCGGTTGCTTCGGTTCCTGTTTAACACTCACGCCAGTGGCTGGCACATTTGACGCTGGCACATTAGTCACCTGATTCATTGAACCTTCGACGACGATGTGGCATCGGACTGATTTAATCGTTGCCTACGCCAACAGTCGGTGATCGCACGCCTGAGAGTGCTTCAAGCTCCCATATTCCTGCAGTCTCCGCCACTTCAAACGCGACAGGACGGCCGACGCTCTTTGCGTGCTCCATGCAGATGCGAAATCCTTTCTCTGTACGTTCGATGATACCGAGTGCGACAGGCTTTCCATCGCGAAGCGGATAGAAGTCGATCGCTTTCGTGTTGCTTTCCCCATTGAAGTCGGTAAGTTCCTGCAGCTGGGCCAGCTCGGTGACTCCGAGGACAAACTCCAGATCGATGGGCTGAGGCTCGCCTTGTGAATCCAGATGCATGACGAATCTCATGTCCGCTGTCAGGTCGTCCTTTGGATTGACTGAAGCACGATTTGATTCGATGGACAGAATCGCCTCTGAATCATCGCCACGCTTTGGCTTCATCACCAATCGCCACTGGCCTTGAAGCTCAGAAAGTTCGACGGGCTTGCTGTCTGCAACAAGTTCGCCGTAGGCTTGAGATGATTTTCCACAGCGGTTGTAGATGAGTTCCAAAAATGGCCTCACGGGGAAGACGATGGTCGTGTCTTCACCGTTGAATACAAGATTGGCGGCGATTTGCTTGAACTCCAGTTTCCCATCGACCTTGCTCATTCTGAAGGCTTCAGTAAGGACGAGGCCGATAGAATTATCAGTGCAGATCTGTCGCGTTTCGGCGATCCTTTCCAGGATCTCTGCGACTTGCCGTCGACTTGTTTTCGTAGAACTTTCGATTGCCTCATTGCGGTATTCCCTCGCCATCTGCTTCAAGCCGTCACGGAGTTGTTCCTCGGTCATCTGAGGAATCGGTGGATTGAAGAGCGTGCGTCGATCAGAAGCTGACTGTTCATTGAAGACTCTGACCGCTTCGGCGAGCGTTGAATGAACAATCGTTGGCGCGCGAGTCATCAACAAGTCGTCGCCACGTTGAGTGTTCGCTATATGCACGCCGCCCTTGACTTCTTCTAGCCCAAACGTTTCAGAGGGCTCTGAGTTCATCGCCTTGATTGTCGCCAATGCATCCCGCTTGCTCGGCGGTGTCGAGGTATCAACCCGGACTTCAATTCGTGGCGTCACGCCAGTGGCGGACAAATCTGCCTCCTGTGTTTCGCGGTGCAAATGATCCGAATCGACAAAAAAGGTTGTTTCGTATTCCGGTTTGCCATCCTTCTTGAGCGGCCAGTCAACACCTTCAGTTGGTGAGAACTTTACAGTGCATTCATATCTCAGGAGATGCAGGCTCGCTCGACCGATCACGGGATAATCTCGAACCGGTACAAGCTTGTCGTACACCGGAGCCACAATGATCCTGAAACGGTCTTTATGCTCTTGATGGATCCTGTAGACCGAGTCACGCTTCAAACCTCGGTGCTTCTCCAGCTCAAGAAGGATCCTCGTGATATCAGGAGGTATTGTTGAGGTGCAAGTGCCGTCAGTCGCTGAATCGTTAGGCAATGACTCGATCATCGACTGGAATGGCTGACTGTCGATTCCAGCCGGTGAATTCTCAGTGCTTCGCTTCCAGACAAGATCAGCCAGCCGTGGAGTCCCCTCAATCACATCAGAGTTCTTCTGAGTCGTCCATGCACCGTGAATCTCCGTGCCGTCTGGCTGTACTGACAGCCTTCCTGTGGCTTTCTGATCCTGCATCTGCCATGTCCCGTTGAAACGACGTTCCACTCGCGACCATTTCAGTTGAATCGTCCCGCTCTTGCCTTGATGGCACATGGTGCATTGAACACGACTCCAGTTTACATTCTTCAGTTGCAGCTGGGCGGTAACAGGATCACCTTCTGAGTGCGGATTGGCTCCTAATGTATGAACGGCGTCTTCAATCGTGCCACGATAGCTCCCGGGCGATTCCGATTTCAGAATGACTGTTCCCCATTCGCTGCTCGTCCATCCTCCAGAGATGTCCGGCGGGGCCGACGATTGCCAGATGATCATTCCACACATCACCATTGTAAGCATTGAGATCATCAGAACCACTCCTCGGAAACGCCCAACAGAAACAATACGATCAAGCCGCGAAGGAGCCTGCAGCGACGCTGGCAGTGGAACAATCGTCGGCTGTTGCACATGTGCAAGGCAGGCTTCCAGCAACTCGGCCACGTCCATCGCGGAGCCGTACCGGACTTCCGCATTCTTCGCCATCAGCTTCTGCACGATCGAACAAAGCCAGGCCGGGATGTCGGGGTTGATTTCGCGGATGGAACGAGGTTCTTCGTCGGTGATCAATCTCAGAACTGCGTAGCTGTTGTCGGCTCGAAAGGGTGGATGGCCCGTGCAGAGGAAATATAGAACGCAGCCGAGGCTGAACAGATCCGAACGAGCATCCACACATTGCCCTCGAGCCTGCTCGGGCGACATGTACTGCGGAGTTCCGGCGATGACTCCCGTGCGAGTAATGCTGGCATCATCAGCGGCTCGAGCGAGTCCGAAATCCGTCAGCATGGCTCGGTCGACGTTGCCGTCCAGCAGAATGTTCGATGGCTTCACATCTCGATGAACCAAACCCTGAGCGTGTGCCGCCGCGAGTCCTCGTGAGGTCTGTATGCCCAGTCGCAGGATCTCCTTCACCTCCAGCGGACCCTCGGACTGAACGCGCTTCTGCAGCGTTGTGCCGCGGGAAAACTGAGTCACCAGGTACGGCACGCCCTTCCATTCAGCAACCGCGTAAATGGGAAGGACAAAATCATCCACGACAGCCGCCGCTGCCTGACCTTCACGGGCAAACCGCTTGCGAGCCGCCCCGGACGCCGCCAGATGAGGCAGCAACATCTTGATGGCAACGAATCGGTTTAATCTGGGATCAAACGCCTTGAAGACCACGCCCATGCCGCCTCGACCAATGATGCCGATGACTTCGTATTCCGCAATGCGTCCGATCTTGTCGGGATCATCCGTCGGCCCGAGCAACGACAACATCTGCTCGCTGGTTGTCGGCTCCGCTTCGTGAGACACATCCGCTTCAGGGCGATTACGCATAAAGAGCGCGGCAAGCGACTGTTGCGCATCGTTCCACCATCTCGAATCGCCAATCATGGATTCGATCATGGCACGACACGTTTCACAGTCTGCGATGTGCTGTTCGGCAGACACGGTTTCATCTGGCGGCAAATCACTCGACAGAAGCGCTAATATCTCGGACTTTGATAAGCACACGTTGACTGGCTTCATAAAGACTCACTCCACATGTCGGAAACCTCATCAAGTTTTTCTTTAAGTCGCTTCATCACGCGATACCGCGCGAGGTAAACAGCTCCAGGACTTCGACCGTGATTCCGGGCGACATCATTGATGCTTCGTTCTTCCACAGTTGACTGCCAAAACATGGCCCATGTGGCAGACGTGAACTCAGGGCGTACCTCTGTTGATGCCCAACGAAACGCTTCCATGCGACTTTCATACAGCAGCTGGATGCTTGTGTCTGTCGCTTGCTGCGGAAGTCCAAAGAGCATGTCCTGGACACTGCTCGAACCGACAGCAGCGTCGGGCTTTCGGCGAGTCATCACCTTCAGGCATTCGTTATGAGCGATTCGGTACAGCCACGCCCGAAACGGTGGCCCGTCGGCCGCTGGCTGCCAGTTCTGAACCGTCCTCGCGATGGACACAAGAACCTGCTGAGCCAGATCCTCCGCATCGGCATCCTGAAGTCCTCGACCGCGAGCCAGCCGATAAATCACCGGTCGATAGATGGCCAGAAACGCCGACCACGCAGCGGCATCCGCTGGGTCTTTCACGCGTAAAATCAGGCTTTCGCTCGTTTCCGGCCAATCGTTCATGTGATCTCCATAAGAGAATCATCCACGATTGGCCGCGATCTTTCACGGAGGCTGCGGAATTTTCGATCTTTCGGTCGGCATTCTGTGTAACGCGTGGTCGAAAGTGAAACTTCGCTTCCTGCCGGACGCTCCGAGCCGGCAAGGGAGCAGGTTTTGCGTGGCCGTTTTCTAATTTCAAAACTTGCGCTCATGTCGGACAGGCCGATATGGGGCGAAGAGCAAAGTCAACAGCTGGCGATGATGTGCATTTGTTGCGAACGCGATCCCGTCAAAGGCCCCCTGCTGGCTCGTCCAGCAGGAGCCAAAGTTTTGCAGTTCGCAACGTTGCCCCTGGCCACAAGTTGTTCGCTCCGCCCGGACAAGCCGGACGG
>JAGQQS010000559.1 GCA_020426105.1 Planctomycetaceae bacterium | reverse complement strand
ACCCGAAACGGAATCTGACGAGTCCACACGCTCTGCACCTCACGCTGCCTGACTTTGACGGAACGGATGATGGTCTAAAAGATGCCCAGCATATCTTTCGCATCATCGGTCATGCGATCCGGGGTCCATGGCGGCGACAGTGTAATCGTAATCGTTGCTTCATCGACATCGTCGAGTCGTTCCAGCGCCATTTTTGCCTGCTGCACAATTTGCGGACCAGCGGGGCACGCGGGACTTGTGAGCGTCATTTCGACGGCGACTTTACGATCCTCTTCATTGACTGAATAGATCAGCCCCAGGTCCACGATGTTAACCATTAACTCCGGATCGATGACCTGTTTGAGCGTTTCGATAAGTTCTTCGGCGGTGGCCATATGCAGTCTCCTGTAAGTCAGTGAGTTTGGTGACCGGTATTGACGGGTGTTCGTGATTTACGGGTACTTTTCGACGCGAATCATCTGGTGTCAGGACACATCGGCCCACACGGCTCCATCGCGGATCTCCGTGCGAAAGACTCGAATCGGATCAGTGGCCGGCATGCAGAGCGCTTTTCCGGATTTGAGATCGAAGCGAGCAGCATGCCGGGGACAAATGATTGAACAGTCCTGGATCAGGCCATTCGTCAGCGGCTGTCCGTCATGCGAACAGACATCCTCCACCACGAAATAATCCCCTTCAATCCGGATCACCAGCGCCGGGATGTCGTCTACGAATACGCTCCGCCGCTCACCCGACTGCAGTTCGTCCGTTCCAATTATCCGTTCCATTTTCGCACTCTTTCCGCCGACCACGAACTTACCTTCTCGCCTCAAGGTATTCTACCGGGTACAATGGTCGAAAGGATATCGACTCAAGCTGGCAATGGATAAGTTCGTGGAATCCGGACGGTCAATCAGGTTGGATAAAAGAACCAAAACGGCACGCTTTTCGCATTTGCGGGAGTGTGCCGATTTTCTCGACGAAACCTCCGCCAGAATGGCAATTTTGGGCGACACCTTTGTCACTTGGCGCGTTGAATCGGTAAGATAGTGGCAGTGACCACGTTCCTGACAACTGTTAGTGGAAGTTTTCCATGATCGATTCTGTTTTTAAGATGATGCTTTGGCCAACTTTGGCATGGGCACCGGGCCCAATGGAGTTGGTAATCGTGCTTGTCATCGTCATGGTTCTGTTTGGGAATCGCTTGCCCGGAACTATGCGGTCACTGGGGCAAAGCCTGACGCAGTTCAAAAAAGGTATGCACGAAGGCGACGACGATGACTCAAAGGAAAAGCTTCCGTAATCTTGCATCAAAGTTCGTGTCGTACCCGTCGGGGAACGTCCATCGACCGTCCTTTGAAATCGATTTCCACTGGTCCATTGCCCGAGCGGAAAAATGCCGTCCGGAGCAGGCTATTGCCGTCGGATCTCGGGATGCGTCGTTCCCTTTAGCTGTTCTAATTGCATCGAATCATCTTTCAAGAAGTCACTGCCATGGGATTTCTGCCTGGTGTTGGTACTCCTGAGTTACTTATCGTCGGCATTATTGCGTTACTGCTGTTTGGCAAAAATTTACCAAACGTAGCCCGGAATGCTGGCAAGAGTTTTGCCGAGTTTAAGAAAGGCATATCAGGGTTTCAGGAAGAATTCCACAAAGCGTCACGCGATGTGGAAAAGACAATCAGTTATACGCCGCCCGCACCTAAGTCGACCGATGCCGATGAGGATCGCCCGAAATCCACGGTTGAAGTGGTCTCCGGCCACGATGACGATGATTTTTTAGCTCCGAAGTTCGATGTCGGTTAAACACAGATCTGTGATTTGCCCATGCTGATCAGGGCCGGTCTCGCCGCAGCAGTGACCTGACTTCCGATGCCAGAAAAATTGACCCCGTGACCACAACCAGGCCATCGGGACCAGCATTTATACACGCGTCAGCGAGTGCATCCGTGGGATTTTGCGCCGTCATGAATCGGATTGCTGTGCCACCGGCGTGCATTGATTCAGCGATGGCCATCAGATCTTCCGGCTGAAGACTGCGAGGATTTCCCAGAAATCTGGTGAAGACAACCGCATCAAAGTGCGGTCCGATAATTTCAATCATGCTCCGGGCGTCCTTATCAGCGGATGCTGCGAAGACCAGAACGCGACGTCGACTGGTCCATTCACTGTTCTTCAGCACATTCGCGACGGCCTTCATCGAATCCGGGTTATGGGCGGCATCCAGTACAATGACCGGAGCCTGGTCAAACACTTCAAATCGCAGTGGCCAGTGGATCGATCTGAGTCCCTGCGCGATCGCGGTGTCATCAATTTTTCGATAGCCCGCGTCGCGGAGAATCTCTGCCGTCATCACGGCGAGGCTGGCGTTGTGCGCCTGATGATCACCCAGCAAAGGAATTGTCAGCGCGTCATAACTTTTCGTTGGAGTCAGCACGAAAATCTTCTGAGACCGACGACGTCCGCTAAGCGGATTGTCGTTGTGGTCAATATGCCAAGCAAAATCACGCCCGCAGACGAACTGTCGACACTTAAGTTCGTTCGCCCGCGCGGTGACGACCAGATCCGCCGTTTCCGGCAGTTGTCCCTGTACGACAGGTATTCCCTGTTTCAGAATCCCGGCTTTCTCGGCAGCGATCAGGCTAAGCGTATCACCAAGAATGTGAGTGTGATCGAGGCCGATGCTGGTAATAATATTGACCAGCGGTCGGCAGACATTCGTGCAGTCGAGGCGACCACCAAGTCCAGTCTCAAGCACGGCAATTTCAACTTTTTCTTCATCAAAATACATCCACGCCAGAAGCGTTGAAATCTCAAAAAATGTCGGCGTCCGGTCGCAGGATTCCAATTCGGATGCATACAGCAGGCGTGCCAGTTTTGATACGAGCTTTGTCAGTTGATCCGGATTCGGCATCCGTCCTGAGACGCGCATCCGTTCTTCGAATGCTTCGATATGCGGCGACGTGAACAATCCTGTGCGAACACCGGAGGCCCGAAGGATCGAATCAATCATGGCGGCTGTCGAGCCTTTGCCCTTCGTTCCGGCAATATGAATCGCGGGAATTCGTTCCTGTGGCGAACCAATTTTTTTCAGCAGTCGTTCGATGCGTTCGAGGCGGAATGGGTTCGACATTGGCGAAGGACGAATTCGTTCATAGTCGATGCGATCGTACAACCACTGAATGGCTTCGTCCCGATTGTTAATTTGAGCAGGCACCACGAATATCCGAAAGAAAGGCGGCCAGAAGTCATCTGCCAGAGGCTGCATGGCGAGTCATATCGCAGAATTTCCGGGATTGGTCAAGGTGCGGAGCATTTTGCAAGATTGTAAGCATCAGAATCGAGGATATGCTTCCGCTATGGACCATCGCCTGCATTTTGAAATTCTGCCTCAGCCCAACAATACCACCTGCGGCCCGACCTGCCTGCACGCCGTTTACCGCTATCATGGCGAAGAACTCCCGTTGCCGCAGGTGATTCGGGAGACGCAGGTCCTGCAGGAAGGCGGTACCCTCGCCGTTATGCTCGGCTGTGACGCCCTGCGACGAGGATACGACGTGTCAATTGATACGTTCAATCTTCAGGTCTTCGACCCAACCTGGTTCAAACCGAATGGCGATATGATCGATCGCAGCATGCTGATCGACAAACTGGGGCAGCAGGCCGCTGCCAAGCATCGCTCCAAGCTGAAACTTGCCTGTCATGCTTATATAGAACTCCTGCAACTGGGTGGCAGAATCCGTATGGAGGATCTGACGCCGTCTTTGCTGCGCCGCTATCTGAAGCAGGATATCCCGTTGTTGACCGGACTAAGTGCAACCTACCTGTATCGCGAGTCCCGCGAGATCAGCAGCACAGACTCAGCGAATGATGTACTGGGTGAACCTTCCGGACACTTTGTTGTGCTTTGTGGGTACGACAAAGAAAAGCGCAGTGTCCTGGTTGCTGACCCATGGGAATTGAATCCAATTTCCTCCGACCATATCTATGTGATCGATATGGACCGTGTCATTTGCTCCATTCTGCTGGGAATCCTGACGTATGATGCAAATCTGCTGATTGTACGAAAAAAAAACCATCCAAGGCCATAGCTCGACTGCGTCGAAGACGCCAGAGACCTGCCGTCTTGCCTTTTCTCAGTTCAACAGATTACAGTTGACGCCATGGTAGATTTTCAACGCAGTCCTGAACCCACACAGCAGAATCTTCAGAATCAATATCCGGAAGAATTGCGCGGAGAGTGGGTGGCGGCATTTGGCTGTGACTCCAAAAAGTTACACTTCCGCCAATGCGGTCCGATAAGAGTAACAGAAGATGGATTCTTCCGGGTCTGACCGCCGCTGCCAGCGGACAATGGATCGGTAATGCCTGTACTAATTGTGACATCAAATCCTGACGATTGGCCATTTGACATTCCAGGCGTCGATAAAATCGATGCGTGGACCTACCTGACTTCACCAGACGCAGCAGATTCCAGCGGATCCAGATCCACTCGAGTTTTCAATCTGTGTCGTTCCTATCGCTATCAGAGCCTGGGCTACTACGTCTCGCTGCTCGCTGAAGCGCGCGGTCACAAACCGCTCCCGGGTGTGATTACTGTCCAGGATCTTAAAACCCGATCTGTCTCGCGTTTGATCCCCGACGATGTCGATGAAATGGTTCAGCAGAATCTGGCATCGCTGACATCGGACGAATTTACGCTCAGTGTGTACTTTGGTCGCAATCTGGCAAAACGCTACGACCGTCTGGCGCTGCATCTGTTCAACTTATTTCCAGTGCCGTTAATGAAATTTGAATTTCACAAGCGCGATGATCGCTGGCAAATTCGCAAGATTCTTGCCGTCTCCGGAGCGGAAGTTCCCGAGAGTCATCGCGGATTTATCACGGAATCGGCCACTCGGTATTTTTCAGGTCGTGCCTCATCCCTGAAATCGCCACGGCGAATGCGGTTTGATATGGCAATCCTCGAAAATCCGGACGAAAAAGATAATGCGCCCTCTGATTCGGCCGCCCTCAATAAATTCGTCAAAGCCGCACGCGAACAGGGCGTCTATGCCGAGATTATTACCCGCGACGACAGCGGTCGCCTGCTGGAATTTGACTCGCTGTTTATCCGCGAAACAACCGCCATCAATCATCATACCTATCGGTTCGCACGGCGAGCCGCCAGTGAAGGCATGGTGGTAATTGATGATCCGGTTTCAATCTGCCGCTGTACTAATAAAGTGTTTCTGGCGGAGATGCTGACACGCCACAAAGTCGATATCCCTGTCTCAATCGTGGTTCATCGCGACAATGCGCATTTGATCGGCGAACGGCTGGGATTTCCCTGCGTACTCAAAAAGCCCGACAGTTCATTTTCCATCGGGGTTGTTAAAGTTAAATCGGACGAAGAACTCAGGGAACATCTGGAGGATTTCTTCGGTGAATCTGATCTGTTGGTGGCGCAGGAATATCTCCCGACGACGTTTGACTGGCGAATCGGGATTCTGGATCGAAAACCACTCTATGCCTGCCGCTATTTCATGGCTCCGGGGCACTGGCAGATCATTCGCCAGGAACAGAAAGGTCGCGGGCGATATGGCAAAGTAGAAACTCTGCCCGTTGAACTGGCTCCGTCAAAAGCCGTTAAAGCCGCACTGAAGGCCGCGAATTTGATCGGAGACGGCCTGTATGGTGTCGATGTGAAGGAATCCAACGGGCGTTTTGTCGTGATCGAAGTGAACGATAATCCCAATATCAACTCGGGATTTGAAGATGCTGTACTAAAGGATGAACTCTACCGCCGCATTGTAGATGTATTTGTGCGACGCATGGAACAGAAGAGGGCACGCTACGATGTCGGTTGAACCACCTGCAGAAGTGACTGAGGCAACCTCGTCCTCGCGACTCAATCTGTTCGAAGCGTTTGGCGTTGAACTCGAATACATGATCGTAGCCCGTGAGTCGCTCGACGTGCTGCCTGTGACTGATCGCCTGATCGAAGCCGAATCAGGGCAGATTCAGTCCGAGATCGACCTTGGAAAAATATCGTGGTCCAATGAACTGGCTCTGCATGTGGTTGAACTGAAAACGACGGCACCCGAAGCGGACCTGACTTCGCTGGCTGGTGAATTCCAGCAGCATATAGTTCAAATTAATCGACGTCTGGCGGCGATCGATTCCGGTGGTCAACTGATGCCGTCTGCCATGCATCCGTGGATGGACCCCTGGCGTGAAATGCAACTTTGGCCACACGAATACAGCAGTGTTTACGAAGCGTATAACCGCATCTTTGACTGTCGCGGGCACGGATGGGCAAATCTGCAAAGTGTCCATCTCAACCTGCCGTTTAATGGCGATGAACAGTTTGGACAACTTCACGCGGCGATTCGTCTCCTGTTGCCAATCCTGCCGGCGCTGGCGGCAAGTTCGCCGCTGAAAGACGGACATCTCACCGGCATTCTGGACAATCGACTCGATGTCTATCAGGGTAATTCTGCCATTGTACCGTCGCTGGCCGGGAGAGTAATTCCGGAACCGGTCTTTACGGAAGCGGATTACCGACGACTTATCTTTCAACGAATGTATGATGACATTGCGCCTCTTGATCCGGATGGTGTTCTGCAGCATGAGTTTCTGAATTCCCGCGGCGCGATCGCACGATTTGATCGAGGATCGATTGAAATTCGGGTCATTGATATTCAGGAATGTCCGGCAGCGGATCTTGCAGTCCTGCAGGCAACGGTCGCCGTGCTGCAGGCTTTGTGCAGTGAGCAGTGGAGCACACTCGCCAGCCAGAAGTCGATGGAAGTGGAACCGCTCTACGGCATTCTGTCGGCCTGTATTCGTGACGCTGACGAAGCCACGATTTCAGATCGGGCGTTTCTGGCCCTATTCGGCTTTCACGGCGGACATTGCACTGCCAGCGAGTTGTGGCGACATCTCATCAATCAGACTGCGCCCACGCTCAATTCCTCCAGCGCTCGGGCGCTTGAAGTCATCCTGACACGCGGTCCGCTGGCCCGCAGGCTGATATCTGGCGTTCAGCAAAAGGCAGGTCAGCGCGACAGCATCCATCGAACTTATGCAGAATTGTGCCAGGCGCTGCAGAACGCGGAAATGTATCTGCCATGAGACGCAGTTCCGCACGCTTGCCAACGTCGAAGGCAGCCCGTCGGGCAACGCCGTTAGAGATTTCTAAACGACAGAAACGGCCAATAGCCCCCTCATCCGGCCTGACGGTCACCTCCTCCCCCTTGTCAGGCGGAGAAGGGGCTGCGACCAGGCGACAGAAACCACGACAACAAATCTTTAACTGCGTTGGCGGTCAAGGCAGTGGTGGTACGGTGTTTGTGCTCACCTGCGAACATGGAGGCAACAGGATCCCGGCCGCGTACAAGGCCCTGTTCTCAGGCGCACAGGATGTCCTTGATTCGCATCGAGGCTGGGACCTCGGCGCATTGCGTGTAGCTGAATCCATGGCCTCGCGACTTGATACGCAGCTCTTTTCTTCAAAAACGTCCCGCCTGCTCGTGGAACTCAATCGTTCGATCGGTCATCCATCGCTCTTCTCAGAATTCACCACGAATCGCCCCATGGTCGAACGACAAGGCATCATCAACCGCTACTGGCAACCCTACAGAGATCAGGTGACTTCGCACATCGATAATCTCGTCCAGGCGGGTTGCCGGGTAGTCCATCTGTCAATCCATTCGTTTACCCCGATATGGGAAAGCCGGCCAAGAAAAACCAGTATCGGTTTGCTGTATGATCCGCGACGCTCAGGAGAAAAATTACTCTGCGATTTATGGAAACGAAAACTCAAACAGGAGTTCCCCGGATTTGTCATTCACAGCAACCAGCCATACAAAGGAATCGCGGACGGATTCACGACGACACTCCGCCGTCGCTTCGATCTCGACGTTCACTGGCCCGGTGAATACAACGGCATCGAAATTGAGATCAACCAGTCTCTTATTTTCCCGGCAACTGGCCGACGAATCCATGAGATCGCCCATGCGATATGCCGCAGTCTGACGACGTGCGCGACTGCTCTGGCAAGTTTCCGAGAAGGTAGCTAAATCTATTGGCTGAAAGGCAGCGCTGTTGAAGCATGGTAACACTGCAAATGACGCGATTTTTCGGTCGCGAAAGTGGTGAGACTTCCTGCGCTGGTTGAAACCAGAATTCTCACGACTTCAGCTACAAATCATGTTTAGGTCGCCGGCCTAAGCGCCAGCAACTTCGCCAGGGCTTCCGCAAACTGCGTCAACGCATCTTCTGATGGCAGATTTATTTTCAAAGACTTCTGCCCTTGCTCATCCGTTTCTGCGGCTTCGGTCAGTTGTTGCCGCAGTTGCGTCACGGTTTCCGTTGACGGCGCCGTGCCTGAATCCGGCAGCATCTGAGACAGGAAGCCGAATGCTGCTGTCAGTAGCTGACCTCCGGCATCGGCCATTTTTTCCCGACGCTCGACAAGCCGCGTTGCCTCGACTTCCTTTTCGCGTTTCAGGCTTTCGTCTCGATGCCCTTCCGGCAGGGCGCCGAGCAGGATCTCCAGTTTTGCTTTAAGCACGTCCATGCCGCTCTGCAGATCGACTTCGCTGATGTCAGATTCGTAGTCCAGCGCCGCCATCGCGAGTTCTTTCTTCTGCCCGATGGTGGTCAACAGTTGCTCTTCCAGTGTTTCTTCCGTGACGAGGATGAAAACATTTACCGGTCTTTTCTGCCCCATGCGATGGGCACGTGCGATTCGTTGTTCAAGAACCGCCGGATTCCACGGCAAATCCACGTTCACGATCGTGTCGGCCGCCTGAAGATTAAGCCCTGTGCTGCCGGCGTTCGTTGACAAAAACACTTTG
This sequence comes from Planctomycetaceae bacterium, assembly GCA_020426105.1. Taxonomy (GTDB): domain Bacteria; phylum Planctomycetota; class Planctomycetia; order Planctomycetales; family Planctomycetaceae; genus SXXK01. The sequence continues at coordinate 1,007 of JAGQQS010000559.1, read as the reverse complement.
CACTTCGGATCGCTCTGAAATTCGTTGACGATCTGTTGCCGCTTCGATTGCGGAATTTTTCCTTCCAGCCGCACAAACTGAACCTTGCGTTTCTTCAGCAGCGGTTCGATCAGGTCCAGCATGCGTGTCCATTCCGAAAAGATCACAGCCTTGTGATCGCCTTCGACAAACAGTTGCTCGAAGAGTTCATCCAGCGTCTGCAGTTTCGTCGAATATCCAGGTCCCTGCTTATCGACGAGATACGTGCTGTCGGCCACCATCCGGCACATCATCAAGGCTTGCCGAAGTTTGAGCAGATCCATTTCACTGATAAACGCTTTCCGTGTGATAGATGCAATGATTTTCGCATTCGCGCTGTGCAAAAAACGCTGTTCTTCGGTGGGCGGGATGTGAATAATCTGGGTATTCCGTGGCGGCAGGTCTTTCATCACCATGTCGCGTGTGCGGCGGAGCAGGATGGGCTGGAGTTGCTTGCGCAATTCATGCAGATTCCTGTAACCCAGGACGTAACCTTTGTCATCGGTGATGCGATAGCGATTGAAAAAACGAAACCCGGGCCCCAAATGTCGCCCGTCAACAAATTGCACGACGGAGTACAACTCATCCAGGCGATTCTCAAGCGGCGTGCCGGATAATACCAGGGCAAACTGAGACTTGAGACTCTTCACGACGCGGGTTGTCTGGGCTTCCCAGTTTTTGATCCGCTGTCCTTCATCCAGAATGATCAGATCCCACCGCGCTGTTTCGATCGGCATGATATCGCGGAGCACCTGTTCGTAGTTGCAGATCGTGAAGAAGGCGTCGTTTTCATACTGAGCGGCGCGATCGTCGGCTTTGCCCATGACAAGTTGAGCAGTGCGATCCGAAAATTTATGGATCTCATTCTTCCACTGCGATTTCAGCGATGTCGGACAGATCACAAGGACACGGGAAATCCCCGCTTCCCGGGCCAACAGTTCCGCCACACCGACGCCCTGAATCGTCTTTCCGAGCCCCATGTCATCAGC
>JAGQQS010000558.1 GCA_020426105.1 Planctomycetaceae bacterium | reverse complement strand
CATCCGGTCGATGACTGTCACTCCGTCGCCAGGAAACTCATTCATCCTGGGGAGCAGTTCTGCCGCCTGAGACAGCGTGACACGATTGCTGATCAGGAGATCGGGCCGCAGCGCGCCGGCGGAAATCATTTGGAGCATCCGACCGTAGGCAAATGCCTGCATTCCATGACTGCCGATAAGCTCCAGTTCGTTGGCAATTACGGTACCCATCGGGACGGCAGGATCGGCGTCAGAGCCCAGCATCAGACCAACCTGAACATGTCGACCGCGTTTGCGAAGGCACTTGACGGAGTTCCAGCAGGTCGTCCGACTGCCCAACGCGTCCAGTGAGACATGCGCTCCGCCGTGGGTCACCTCTTTAATCGCAGCAATTAGATCTGTATCCCCTGCATTGATCAGAATCGCTGCTCCGCTGCGTTGCGCCAGATTGAGTCGATCGCGGCGAAGATCTACAGCGATGACGTTGGCTCCCATCGCGGCCGCGATCATCACGGCCGACAAGCCCACTCCACCGCAGCCATGGACTGCGAGCCAGTCACCGGGCTGAGTTCGTCCCTGCACAACGACAGCGCGAAATGCCGTCGCAAATCGACAACCGAGACTCGCCGCTGTTACAAAATCAATACCTTCAGGCAGCGCGACGAGATTGATGGATGCGTGCCGAATCTCGACAAATTCTGCGAAAGCACCCCACTGAGTAAATCCGGGTTGCGTATAGTGATCGCAAATATGCTGATTTCCGGACTGGCACTGCTGGCAGGAACCGCAGCCACAACAAAACGGGACTGTCACCGACTGACCAATCGACCAGTTCCTGACGTCCCTTCCAACGGCAACGACTTCGCCTGCGAGTTCATGTCCCGGCACGTGCGGAAGATGCACATCGGAATCGTGCCCCATCCAGCCGTGCCAGTCACTGCGACAAATCCCGCAGGCATGGACGGCAATGATTGCCCCGTCGGCGTTTGGGCGCGGATCCTGTACGTCCTGAATTGTCAGCGGAGCCTGAAACTGTTCAAAAACGGCAGCCTTCATGGAATCGGCTCAGAAATTCAGGGGAAGCAGTTGACGAAGAAGTTGCTGACTACTTTCACCGGATCACCTTGAATATACGTTCGAGAGCTTCTTCAACATTCTGGCGACTATTGAATGCGCTCAGGCGGAAATAACCTTCGCCCGCGGCGCCGAAGCCACTTCCCGGCGTTCCCACCACGTGTGCCTTGTTCAGCAACAGATCAAAGAAGTCCCAGCTCGAAAGCTTGTGCGGAGTCTGTAACCAGACATATGGTGCATTCACACCGCCGAAGACTTTGATCCCGACTTTGCTCAGCCCTTCACGAAGGAGCCGGGCGTTCGTCATGTAGAAATCGATGAGACCCCGCATCTGCGTCTGGCCGTCTGGAGTATAAGCCGCCGCCGCGCCCTTCTGCACGACATAAGACGCGCCGTTGAACTTGGTCGACTGGCGGCGATTCCACAGCTGATGCAGTGAGACTTTTTCCCCGGTTGATGTCGTCCCCATCAGTTGTTTGGGGACCACTGTCAGACCGCAACGAACTCCGGTAAATCCAATATTCTTGCTGAAACTGCGAAACTCAATGGCCACCTCTTTAGCGCCTTCGATTTCGAAGATGCTGTGTGGAATTGACGGATCGGAGATAAACGCTTCGTAAGCAGCGTCAAAAAGAATTAACGCATTGTTGGCCCGCGCGTATTCGACCCATCGTTTGAGTGTCTCTTTTGATGCAACCGTCCCGGTAGGGTTATTGGGATAACACAAATAAATTAAATCAACGGCTTCAGAAGGCAGGTCCGGTACAAAGTTATTCGCCTCATTCCCGGGCAAATACACAAGTCCTTCGAATCGACCGCTGGCGTCGGCCGCGCCGGTATGTCCGGCCATGACATTGGTGTCCACGTAGACCGGATAGACGGGGTCCGAAATGGCAATGCGGTTGTTTGAACCAAGAATGTCCAGAATATTGCCAGAGTCACATTTTGAACCGTCCGATATAAAAATTTCGTCTGCCGAGATATCGATCCCGCGCGCGACGAAGTCATGCTGGGCGATGGGTTCGCGCAGGAATGCATAACCCTGTTCCGGCCCGTAGCCCCTGAACGTTTCTCGATTTGCCATCTCATCGACAGCCGCATGCATTGCCTGAATAATTGCTGCCGGAAGTGGTTCCGTGACGTCGCCGATCCCCAGTCGGATAATTTTTGCCGTCGGATTTGCCTGAGAAAACGCGGTCACACGGCGACCGATTTCCGGAAACAAATAACCAGCTTTCAGTTTGAGAAAGTTTTCGTTCACCTGAACCATGAGACCATGTACCTGAATAAGGATCGTTTACGTTGATCGAATCATTAAATGCACAGTGATGCCCGCGCGAGGCGAGTTGTGACAGGTCAGCGAGCGATTTTCAATGCAGCCAGGGGATTGAACTGCAGCATGTGGCTTCTTTTGTAACAGGAGAGCGTTTTCACGTCCTGAGTTCTCGGCTAAAATTAAAGGCGAGTATTGGCTTCGGGCAAGGAGTTGTCCCGAACAATCGATGGACGAACGCTACCTGGCATTCTGCGTAATCTTCAAAAACTGATCGACCTCCGGTCCCTCGATCGTCTGGATTTCCCCGTCGGGCCATTTCACCGTCACGCGATGAATCTTATCGATGGGTCCAAGGCCAAAGGTGACGGGAAGTTCGCTTTGAGAGAGATAACTGCGGGTTGGCATGACATGGGCGATCAGTCTTTCTGTTGCGAGCTGCACTTCGACTTGAGCGCCAATCGCCGAACTGTTGCCCGTAGCGCCTGTGAGCGCGACTCGCAGCCAGTGGTTTCCCAGCTGTTGATCGTTGCGCAGGAGTCTGGGAGCTGAATTGACAGCCGCAAAGAGCAGGTCAAGGTCACCATCGCCGTCAATATCAGCCACGGCAGAACCCCGTCCGACCATCCGATTCAAATAGTCGCGACCACAACTGGATTCCGGGACTGGTGTGAACTCGGTCGGCGAGTCCGGACCGCAGTTCCAGAAAAAGTGTGGACGCTGTGCATATTGCTGGCTCGACTGAATCTTGTTGATTTCGTTCTCCAAATGACCGTTGGCACCAACAACATCCTGGCGTCCGTCGAGATCAACATCTACAAAGAGCGTTCCGAACTTAAGTTCCAGTCGGGATTGTGGTCCAATTCCCGTCGCAATGGCTTCATCTGTAAAATCCATGGAATCACCGCGTGCCACATAGAATGCGGTCATCTCGTTCGAAAAATTTCCGATCGCGATCGCGACGTGCTCACCGTTTCTGATGCGAGCGGAGTCAATTCCCATCGCTCCCCGGGCGTTCCCCTGCTGGTCGAAAGCAACATTGTGCAGGACCGCAACTTCCTCGAACGTGCCGTCTCTCCTGTTATGAAACAAAAAATTCTGGACCGTATCATTGGCCACGACGATATCCAGAAAACGATCCTGGTCGACATCGACAAACGTGACTCCCAGCGATTTGGCGACGGGAATTTCCCGGCGGGCGGGGTTCGTGATATGCAGACCTGCGGCTTCGGCGACATCACTGAATTTTCCGCCATCGTTGCGGTACAGGTACGGGAACGTGCCCGGAAAATTCTGTGGTCTTCCATAAGCCCGCTCACCGCCGGTCAGCGTGAAGGGCTGAGCAATATCGTACTCGCGATTCCACTTCACATAATTGGCAACAAACAGATCAAGATCTCCATCATTATCGTAGTCAAGGAAACCGCAACTTGTACTCCATTCGTCACTGCTTCCTGCCACGCCCGTCTCGGCCGTGACATCGGTAAAACGTCCGGAATCATTTCGAAACAGATGGTTGGGGCCGACGGCTGAGTAAAAGATATCCACATCGCCATCTCCATCGTAGTCACCCACCGCGACGCCCTGTCCGTAAAATGTCACATCAAGACCGACATCGTGTGTCACCTCTGTAAAATGACCATTTCCGTCATTTCGGTAGAGTGCCTGGGTAGGCGGATGATTCGACGGACGCGGATCCCAGGGCCATCGACATGAATTGACGAACAGGATATCCTGATCACCATCGTTGTCGAAATCCAGAAAAGCACAACCACCGCCCATCGTTTCCGGCAGCAGCTTTTCGCCGGCTGAGCCACTGTCGTGCTGAAAATTGATTCCCGCTGTCGCTGTGATATCCGTGAAAGGCATCGCAGGAATCTCGACCGCAGGTCGCTTGCGTATCTGAGGCTTTACGAATGTGGTCTGCTGCTCGACGACCTGTACCTCGCGATTTGCATTCCAGTAAAGGTATCCGCCTCCGAACATCAATACGAGCGCAATAGCGCCGGCCGACCAGACAAACGCCCGGCCAACGACGGCGTCGTCACGTTCTTCATCCTGGTGAGGTTGATTCATGATGACCTTTCATTAGGCATTGATTCAGTTTTCATGGGGCACGTCACGCTCTTCAGCCGCAGCGGGAATTCCGGCTGAATTTCCGAAGTCATTGAGCCCGGGAGCGCCGGGACGATTCAGGGAGTAGATAACAATCGGTTCAGACGCTTTGGCGGCTGCCGGATATTTGACTTTGGCCTTATGTTGCGCCAGGTCTCGCGCATTATCATCGGGTTTGTAAATTGTATGCAATTCTCCGTGTTTTGTGGCTGCGGTATGGTACGCCGCAGCACTCTCGTGGTCGCCGAGTCCTTCAGCGATCGACGTAAGCTCCCCGTAGATCTGCCTGAGCCCATGATGGGCAGCCACGTTCTCAGAATCCAGTTTCAGGGTTTTCTGGTATTGAGAGGCGGCATCCTCGAGCAACATCTTTCGAGCCGACGATTCCTCCGGATTGCGAATCTGTTTTGCCTGCTCGTACAGCGTTTGTCCCAGCAGGTTGATGACCTCGTAGTCCATGCTGAAGTCGAATCCACGTTCAGTTCGCTCTGCCGTTTTATCTTCGAGTACTGAACGGAAAGAGGTTTCAGCGGCTTCCAGCTGCCCCTGCTGGAGATTGATTAAACCAGTCAGCCATGAAATTGTCCATGGCGGAGCAGGCGGATCCCTGAAGTCCGAGGCTCGGGCAATTGCCGCCGTCGCGTCATCGAGCAGTCCTTCTTCGAAACAGGCACGTGCCATATTCAGGGCACCATCATACCGCTTGTTGTTTTCCAGTAATTCCAGTCGAGTGAACGCCTCGCCGGCCTGTTTGAGCTGCGCGCGTCCTTTCAAAAGCAGGCCAATACCATAGTCGTTCCAGCGTTGCCACACCGGGATTTTGACCTCCGCATTTTCAACGACCGCATCACTTCCTTCGATGGCGAACTCAATCCGGTCGCTCGCGAGTGTTGTCACCGGCAGGACATTGGAATATGGCTGATTGGCGGTTTTTCCGCGGATCGGGTCGTCACCTGCTTTTGTGTGTGTCGTAAAAAAGTCGGTATAAATTTTGTCGAACTTGCGATACTGCAGTTTTACGTCAACCGTGATCGGATTCACAACATCCTCGGGAACATCCAGACGATAGTGGACAGTTCCAGCGGCCCCGGGCGGAATCTGGTTGTTGTAGAGGGGTGTGAAAATATCCTGAGCGTTGCGACGATCGATACGGTTGCCATCCTTGTCGAGCATGAACACGTTGATGAAATGCGACCATGGATCGACTTCCATCTGCGAGTCCATCGCACCGCTGCGTCCCACGACTTTACCCCCGCTCGTCACGGTGACATCCAGCCAGATCTCGTTGGAGTCGGCCGTTCCCTGCGTGAAGGGATGCCCCAGTTTTAATGTGCGAACAACGGTCTCAAGCAGATATGTCCGGCCCGGTTGAAGTCTGGGAATTTCCGGTCGCAGCGGGGCGATCAGGTTTCCGTCGATCTCACCGCCTTCCTTCAGGCCAAAGATATCAACACGTACAATGTCTTTGAGAAAATCCTGATGCGCAGTGAGCGCGACGGTGTCATCTTTCAGCCAGGCCAGCCCCGTGTTGGCCCCAGGAAACAGGTGGTTGTGAATCGATGATCGTTCTGTTGCGGCGAATTGTTTTGCCCCGAAGTCCTGCGACTCCTGACGCGGCATGTGGCAGCCGTTGCAGTTTTGCTGAGCCTTCTCAGGATAGTAAAAACTCCGTGCTCCATGCCCCGAAACGCCGCTGAGCAGATATGTATCATGATGATTCTGTCCGCGGAGGAATTCCTTGTAATGATTGAGCGCATAGGGAAGGTGTACTTTGTGGCACGTCGAACAGAAATCTGCCGACTTATGAAAATCCTTAAGGAACGTTTTTTTATGCAGCGCCGGCTTGGCTTTCACAAGTTGATTGTTGACCCATTGCAGCAACGTATTCTCACTGAATGCAAATGGATATTGCTCGGGCTCTTCAATCGTAAAATCAGCGTTGCCCCGTGTGCTGTTGACATGTGTGATCGCATGACACACAGTGCAGGTGATACCCGCCTGAGCGGTCGGATGCTTCACATCATCAAACTGCGGATCGTCGAAGGCTCC
>JAGQQS010000557.1 GCA_020426105.1 Planctomycetaceae bacterium | reverse complement strand
TCAAGGGCCAAAGTTGCAAGGTAAGCGATAAAAATACTCGTGATCAGATAAAAGGCAAACGTCTGCAGCAGATTGCGGGCCATGTTTGCCTGCTGACTCCAGATATTCAGGGTGCCCCATGGCCCCGATACGATCCTTTGTCGTTTGGATTCGTTGTTCATCGCTTCTTTGGTTCGTGCCATGGGAAACAGATACTGCCCTGGACGCAGTCCCTGGGCACGAATAAAATCGACGACTTCCCCCTCGTCCGGAATCTCATTCCAGTCCGGTGTGTGGTGACCGATCACCACCCACGCCAGAAAGCTCGCAAAAAAAACAGCCATCCCTGACAGTAAAATCGGCAACCACAACGCGGCAAGCTCATTCATTCTGAAAAGTCCAAATTAAAAATGTGCGACTCGAAACTCAATTCGAGTTGCTGATGAGGCTCATCGACTCGCAACCAAAAATCATTTAGTCCCATCCCTGCGTCATTCTGTTCCATGATTTCTTCACCTGTCCGCACATCGATTAGCCTGGCTCCATATCGCACACGACGAACGCCGGATACAGGATCCCGAGGCCCACCGCGATTGAGCAGCACCAGAACAGGTGAATTCGGGATAATCACTCTTTGTGGCGCGGAGACACAGCGAATGTACCGATGGTCGAGCGGTTGATCCCAGCGAAGCTCCAGCGTATCGGCATCGAACCCGTACATGCGACCATACACATGCATCGCTTCCATCACAGGATCCAGGTCAATCGAAGGATCATCAACACCCTCCGGCAGTACGATGTACTGGCGCAACGATCTGATCAGGAACAGGTCCCGCGGGTCAGGCACGGGAGTGACCCGCTGTGTTTTGAGCACAAGTCCGGTATCCAAACGAACCAGTTTAAGTTCGTGTCCGTCTCCCAGCGTTGCCACAACGTCGTTGGAAACATTTGAAAATACAGAATGAGCAGGCAGATCAATCGACCACATGACCGCGTCTGTCATCAGATCGCGGCACTCCAGCGATGATTTCGTAGTTCCGAGTCGGAACATCACGCAGGACCGCCCCTGAACGGCAATTCGCCACAGCAGAGACTCACCAGGTTCGATTTCGAAATCTGAAACGGATGACCCGACGTTGCCGGCCGCCTCATCCCACCATTCGGGCAAACCCGATGTCATCAGCGTCGTTCCGTCGATCAGGCTCCGTGACTCGATCTGTTGTGAGATTTCTGACAGGACGATCACAGTGTCGCGCGTTGATAACAGCACGGCATCGCGCGGGACGCCATCCAGTTGCCACATCAACCGCCCCGTCAGCGTGTCAAAAACCAACAGACGCCGGCCCGAGATCATGGCGACTGCCGTTGGAGTCACCGGCGCAACCGGGTAATAACCGGTTGGTTGTGGCGCAAATTGTGTAATCCGCTCGGATGCGTCCAGATAGCTGCGATAGTCATCGTTGACTGAATCAGGTCCGATCGTATCAAGCGGGTGCGTCCACAAGACCTGTGGTGTCAGCAACTGCCTCTCGCCATCGACAACTTCAGTCAGCTGGCTCGTATCCAGCAGGATCACCTGACCGTAGAGCTTGAACAACAACAGCGACCCGCTGCAGGTGGCATAAGAATTTGAGTGCTGGCGGAGGCCCGGTTCGTCTCCCCCAACGGTCACAGGCAATCTCCAGTGAATGTGCCCTTCGGCGTCATACGCGGCTAATCCCTGGTCGTTCATTAACAACACAAATGACCATCCCCGAAACTTGCCCGGCGATCCGAACAGCGGAATGACCTGGTCCGGGACATCGGGCGGAATTTTTCGAGGCGCCATCAATGTGCGATGGTCAGATTGCTCGACAGAGACCTTCGCTCCCCATTTCGATACGGGCGAGGCGACTTTGTCGGCGTGTACTGCGAACCATTCAGCAAATGCTGATCGGTTAGCCAGGGACTGAGTAGTGATCAGTCGCTGATCAATATTGAGCGGACTTGCAGCATCGGGGAATAAAAATTCGTCATAGATTGCTCTGATCATCGTCAGATCGTCGTTCGCAAGGCAGCTGTCCAGAAAATTGGTAACTGAAGCTCCGTGATCGGTGCCGCTGCGCATCACATCAAAGTAAATCCGCCGTTCAAGCAGTTGACACGCAGGACCATTGTTTTCAGATTTGACCGATCGAAGTATTTCAAGGGCGAGTTCAGGCATACCGCTTAACGCAACATCCCTGACGAACTGCAGCTGGCTGCTTTGCTCTGTCGTCAGCGCAAGTGCCGTCAGAGCTGCCTCGTGAAGTTCGGCCTGCAGCGCCACGCGATCTTCCAGTGTTCGGCGATCTAATGCTTTGCGAATTTCACTCACGAAGGTGTGTGACCGGAGCCGGCGCAGCGGGCCGGCAACCGTCACATCGCTCTGCCCGTTAATCAGCTCCGGCAACATCGCTCGTATTCCGACAGCAAGTTCAGGCACGCTGATATTCTCGCTGGAACTCAGCCCCTGAGCAATCAGTCGCGTCAGCTCCGACAATTGATGCCGGGATCTGCCGTGCAGCTGATCGGGTAACAAAGCAGCATCGGACAGATTCATGCCCAGCATCAGGTCAATCATGGCGGTCACAGGACGGGCTTCTTCAGCTTCCTGTATGAGTTCCTGAATGCGTCCAATTGAAGAGCGATGCACGCCAAAGTCTGCGCGTAATGATTCGATGAGCACATCGATCAGGAGATTTCGCGACGCATTGACGTCCGTCGCAGCATTCATTCCCTGTTCCAGCAACGTGATGGCACCAGACGTGTCGTTCCGCAGCAGGAGTTCGGTTGCCTGATCCGCCAGCGGCAAAACGTCAATCGTCTGTGAGTATGCCCGCATCGTGTCCAGACTCTGCGAAAACAGCTGATTGCCGATAATCAGCAGATTGCCCGGTGCCTCGTCGCCACTCGATCCAGACTCTCGAGCATCTGATTCATGCAGATATCTGGATACAAGTCGGCGGCCGGTTTGCAGATCAAGGCTCAGAATCGCGGGCTCCGACGTCGGAAGATGAAGCAACCGTCCGTCAGTCGCAGGACGTCCGCAAACGATACCATCCACCACTGACTGACTCCACAATGGCTGACCATGATCCAGCCCAAAAGACTGCACAAGACTGTTGCCGCACAGTACAACGGCATCGCGGGTGATGGCTGCAATACTGTGGAACTGACCGCGGGGGCATGACCAGCGTTCCTGCCCGCTGTGCAAATCCAGACAGTACAGCTTGTCGGAATCCCGGGGCGTGATCAGGACATTGTCTCCTGCAATCCGGGGCAAGGCTTCGGTCCATCGTGACTCAAGATCAGCTCGGTCAGAATCTCCTGGGTCTCGCGTTCCGGATAACACCGGTGCGTCTCCACCCAGTTCCTGGCGGCGGATACTTCCGGAATAGCGAAATACCCAGCGCACAGAATTGTCATCTGCAGAGACCGCGACAATCCGTTCGTCACATGTCGGGCAAATCAGCAAACCATGGGCGTACGAAGGTATCAGCCCGGCATACTTTCGCACTGGATGGTCAGTGGAAGTAAACTGAGGCTGAGTCAACAATTGCGAACGCAGGACACGTGGATTGGACGTGGCAGCACTGCCACCGGTCGGTTCCTGAATTTGCAGCAGGAAAACTCCTTCGCTGCTTTCCGCGAGCACGTAGATTCGATTTCCCAGAATCAACGGTGCTCCCAAAAAATAGTATCCGGCCAGGAGATTGCCTTTGCCTTTGGGCTGTGCCGCGGATTGAGTCTGCCCGCCAATTTCCCACTTGAACAACCCCGTTTTCAGGTCGTAAGCACGCACAAAGTTGACTGCCGGCTGCCTCGGAAATGCGTTGCGAAACATAAATCGAGATTGATCGTCGGAAGAACTTCCGGCGGCATCTTCACAGGCGTAGAGTGTAGTACCGGAGGCAACAAGCTGAGCGGTCGTGCTTGAGCGTACCAATTGGTTTCGCAGGCTGGATGCCACGACCAGGGGCAGTGTTGCCGTCTGCGCCTTCGTGTTCTGCAGGAATGGAGCCTGCAACTCTTCATCAGATTCCAGTTCCCCCACAGCCCGCGCCGACTGCTCGGCAATCTCTTCGGCGGCCTGCAACAAGTCACGAATTCTCCCGTCTGGATGTGTTACTTCCCAGACCATCGAGCCATCCGCAGCGCGTACCGCGCGAATCCCGCATGGGGTACGAAAAATCAGGAGTTCGCCAACGTAAAGTGGCATCGCCGCCGGCACAACAATACTGTTCTGCCGCTTCTGGAGCTGATCATAATCCCGCATCGGTCCGCGGAGCGATTGCAATACGGGATTCAGTCGGTCTGCATAAAGCACATCGTGAACTTCCAGTGAATCTGAACTCCAGGTAAGCTCCAGACGGGCTGGTCCAGCGGAACGCGATGCGAAACGTCGATAATCGCCGCCGGGTTGAGTCCACGCGTTGACATTCGCTGTCGGAACCCCGGTGTAGCTGGCGAACCAGTTCTGCAGCTGATCAGGATCGGCGGATGGAGGAACTGACAAGTCCTGCAGTACGGAAGGTTGCGGATCCCTGCGCAGCATCGCTGACAGATCTTCCATGGCGTCTGAATTCAGGCCCGCCCGCCAGTTGCAGAGAGCGATCTGCAGGGACAGGGCTGCCGCATTCGCGTCACCCGCGGAGCGGCTGGAAATACGCAGCATTCGATTCAGCAATAATGCCGCCTCCAGATCATCCCCGCGATCGATGGATTGACGCGCCAGAATTCGCAGACCTGACTGGGCGGCGGGACAAAAGGCATACCGCAGTGACAGTCGTCGCAGTTCTGTCAACTCGGCAGCTGCGACAGCATCTGAAATTCGCGACCGGGCAACATTCTCAAACTGTTCGCGATACTCGTTTCTGAATTCATCCGGAGCCGCCAGGAATATATGCTCCAGTTGAGCCCGGCCTCCTGCAAGTCGCTGCGTTTGACCCGGCTGCAGTTGATTGATATCTGCACCGGACGACGTCAACAGGGGATCTTCTCGTTCACACGCTCTGGCCCATGCGGCATCAAACTGCTCGACCGCCTTAAGCCACTGCATATCTGCCAGTGACTTCTCCGTATCAGCGATCATCATCAACAATTCACGCTGTCGAACATCATCTCCATTCTGAACCGCCAGCGTTGGGTGCTGCATGAACAACAATAACACCCAGCACGCGGTCAGGGATCTGCGTGGCAACTGAACGGCATTTATCAATCTTGCGTGTCTGATAACAAATCTCATAGACCACAGCCGAAGTGCGAAGCATTCTTTGGTCATCGTCGAAAAGACAATGTCCTCAATGGAAGTGTCTCAAATCCAGCGTCTTTCGTCCAATTGAACGGCTCGACTTTATTGCCGCTGGTGCTGTCGCGGAGTGCGGTATGATGCAGCGGATCGAGATTCCCCAACTCAAATACAATCGCAACGCCTCCCTCGATCAGGCCCAATCACGGCTTCAAGGGCGTCTTATGACGGTCCCGGTCAGAATGGCGCACGAGGCCCGGCAACACATCGGCATTCAGGTCAGCGATGCGCCCGGACGCCAGAAGATCCCAGGCGATGGCTGCCATTGCCGCGTTGTCCGTACAAAGATCGAGGGGCGCGATCCGCACTTCAATTCGCTCACGTTTCGCCATTCGCTGAAGTTCATCGCGAAACAGCTGGTTCGCGGCCACTCCCCCGCCGACGCAGAGTCGTCGATATCCCAGCTGGCGAACAGCAAAGCGACATTTGGCCACCAGGACTTCCACGGCCGCCTCCTGAAATCCCGCGGCCAGATCTGCAACTCGGTCCGCAGGAGTTTTCTGCAGTTGCTCCGGCCCTGGGACGCCACGGGCCGCATAAAGTACCGCTGTTTTCAGACCGCTGAAACTGAA
>JAGQQS010000556.1 GCA_020426105.1 Planctomycetaceae bacterium | reverse complement strand
TGTCGTCGAGCGTCCGTTCCATCCATTGATTAGCCATGGTCGCGTCTGCCCCGGCCTGGAGACTCATCGCAAAGCGAGCCAGGGCACACATGCGTTCGCTCCGCATCGGGTTTCGCTTGTACGCCATCGCCGACGAACCAATCTGCTTACTTCCAAACGGTTCTTCCACTTCCTTGCGATGTTGCAAAATTCGAATATCGGCGCCGGCTTTGTGACACGTCTGTCCCACGCCGTTCAATGCAGCCATCACCTGACTGTCGATCTTCCGCGAGTACGTCTGGCCGGTGACAGGATGCTTCATGTCGAAACCCATAGCGGCCGTGACCATACGATCCAGTTCTTCGACTTTGCCGTGATCGCCATTGAACAAGGTCAGAAACGTCGCCTGAGTGCCTGTGGTTCCTTTGACGCCGCGAAATCGCAGCGTAGCCAGTCGGTGTTCGATCTCTTCCAGATCGAGCAACAGATCCCAGCACCAGAGAGTAGCGCGCTTACCAACAGTTGTCGGCTGCGCGGGCTGCAGATGTGTGAACCCGAGGCACGGCAACTGGCGGTATTTCGCCGCAAAAGTCGCCAGTTGATCGATAACCTGCACGAGCCGACGACGGATCAGGACCAGACTCTCCCTGATCTGAATCAGTTCTGAATTGTCTGTGACGAAGCAACTTGTCGCGCCGAGATGCACAATCGGCCTTGCAGTGGGAACCTGATCGCCCCACGCGTGAACATGAGCCATCACGTCGTGTCGTAGTTCACGTTCGTAGCGGTCGGCAGCGTCGAAGTCGATGTTGTCGATGTTTGCCCGCATTTCCGCGAGCTGAGCGTCGGTGATGTTCAGGCCAAGTTTCTGCTGACATTCGGCAAGAGCGATCCACAGGCGTCGCCATGTGGAGTGCTTCTTCTGCGCAGACCAGACCGCCGCCATCTCCCGGGAGGCATAGCGAGTAATGAGCGGATTTTCATAGATGTCGTGGGACACTGAGCGGACTTTCGTATTCGTCGTTGGCGAATGGTGGGCGTCAGCCCTCCCGTATAATGGCGGCGGAATCAACCCGTTGAAGTGTGAAGTTGGACGGCAAATCTACCACAATTCGGCAGAAAAATCATCGGGCCATTTCGTGTGAGAAGACGCCGCATCAGATGTCGCACAATCGGGATCCAATTCGCCACAGCGTTCGACCGCGTTGAATCGGGGCCGAAGTCGAATAAACTGCGGCGGCAAACGTGAACACAAACGCGTAGGGTGCGTGCAGCGACGCGCAGCGCACCATGTGACGAATGGTGTGTGGCGCGTCGCTGCACACACTCCACAAGACACCAGAAAAAACAACTATGCCTCGTTACGACGCCAAACGCATTGAAGCCCGCTGGCAGCAGTATTGGGAAGCGAATCAGACGTTCCGCACGGAGGACACCGTCCCAATCGCAGACGGGACACAAAAGTCCAAAATGTATGTTCTCGACATGTTTCCGTATCCATCCGGCAGTGGTTTACATGTGGGGCACCCGGAAGGCTACACGGCGACAGATATCGTCTGCCGTTATTCTCGCATGCGCGGTAAGAATGTGCTCCATCCGATGGGCTGGGATGCGTTCGGACTTCCGGCCGAAGAGCACGCTGTCAAGACGGGGACGCATCCGCGTGAAACCACGGAGCAGAATATTGCGACGTTCAAACGCCAGTTGAAGATGCTCGGATTCAGTTACGACTGGACGCGGGAGCTCGCAACGACCGACCCGGATTACTACCGCTGGACCCAATGGATCTTCCTGCAAATCTTTGACACATGGTACGACCCGGATTTTGTGTGGACCGGTCCGGATGGTGTTGAACGCAAAGGCAAAGGGCGGCCGATTTCCGAATTGCCGATTCCAGATGAGATTTTGGCGACCTGCGATTCGTCCGAAAACCGAAAACTGAAAATCGGAAACCTGCCGGAGGCCATCCGCCGCTATCAGGACAGGCATCGCCTCGCCTATGTGTCTGATGCACCCGTCAACTGGTGTCCCGCCCTCGGCACAGTTCTGGCGAACGAAGAAATTATCGACGGCAAAAGCGAACGCGGCGGTCATCCGGTCGTGCGGATGCCACTCAAGCAATGGATGCTGCGGATCACGGCCTACGCCGATCGTCTGGCAAGCGAGCTCGAACCGCTGACATGGTCCGAAGCGATCAAGCTGATGCAGCGCAACTGGATCGGTCGCAGCATCGGGGCCGAAGTGGATTTTAAAATCGCTCCGTCGTCATCCCCCAAATCCGGCCTTCGGCCACCTTCTCCTCCGATTTCGGGGGAGAAGGGACAATGGAACGCTGAACCAGCTGCCGACACGATTCGTGTCTACACAACTCGCCCGGATACACTTTTCGGCGTCACTTACATGGTCCTTGCGCCTGAGCATCCGCTTGTCGCGCAGATCACGACAGACGAACAGAAATCAGCGGTCGAAGAATATGTTCGTAAGTCATCACTCAAGAGTGATCTGGATCGAACCGACCTCGCGAAGGATAAGACCGGCGTCTTCACGGGGGGGTACGCGATCAATCCGGTAAACGGCGAAAAAGTTCCCGTGTGGATCGCGGATTATGTTCTCATCAGCTACGGCACTGGAGCCATTATGGCGGTGCCGGCGCATGATGAGCGTGACTACGAATTCGCAAAGGCGTTTGGGATCGAAATCAAGCAGGTCGTCGCGCCCGCTTCAGGAAGTGGCCATCAGGTTGATCTGGACAACATCGCCTTCACGGAAATCGGGGTTGCGGTGAATTCCGGCACATACGACGGCCTCGCCACAGCAGATTTCAAATCTCAAATCACAAAAGACCTTGCCGCTGCAGGTCTTGGCAAAGAAGCAGTCAACTACCGTCTGCGCGATTGGCTGTTCAGTCGACAGCGTTACTGGGGTGAGCCGTTTCCGATCTGGCATGAACTCGATGCCGATGGCAATCCGACGGGACTTATGCGAGCCGACACGGCCGAATCACTGCCCGTGCTGCATCCGCATATGGAAGATTTCAAACCAACCGGAACGCCGGAACCGATGCTGGCGAAGGCAACTCGGGAATGGCTGTATAAGACAGACACCGATGGCGTGAAGCTCAAACGCGAAACGAACAGTATGCCCCAATGGGCCGGGAGCTGCTGGTATTACCTGCGATTCTGCGACAATAAGAACTCCGATAAGTTTATCGATCCGGCAAAGGAAAAGTATTGGCTGCCTGTCGATCTCTACGTCGGCGGCGCGGAACACGCGGTGCTGCATCTGTTGTATTCACGCTTCTGGCACAAAGTGTTGTTCGATCGCGGGCATGTGAGCACGCCGGAACCGTTTCAGAAACTCGTGAATCAAGGAATGATTCTGGGTGAGCCCGACGAAAACGGCAAGGCTGAGAAGATGTCAAAGTCTCGCGGGAATGTCATCAACCCCGACGACATCGTGCAGCAGTACGGGGCGGATTCGCTGCGGCTGTATGAAATGTTTATGGGGCCACTGGAACAAACAAAACCGTGGCAAATGTCAGGCGTCGAAGGCGTCTATCGATTCCTTGGTCGTGTCTGGCGCATGATGATCGATGATCGTTCCGAAGAGGTCGTGCTGCTGTCTGCGGTCGTTGACAGCGCTCCGGCCGAAGATCAACTTCGGATCCTGCACAAAACGATCAAGGCCGTGACGGATGACATTGATCGACTTTCATTCAATACGGCGATCAGCCGGATGATGGAATTCACAAATTTTATGTCCGGCCAGGAGACTCGCAGCAGGTCGGTGCTGGAAACATTCGTGTTGCTCCTGAATCCGTTTGCTCCGCATATCGCTGAGGAACTCTGGAACGCGCTGGGTCATGCCAGTACTTTGTCGTACGAGCCGTGGCCATCGTATGACCCGGCGTTGCTGGTGGAAGACACCATTGAGGTTCCCGTGCAGTTCAACGGCAAGCTGCGGTCGAAAATTGTGGTGCCTGCGAATTCAGACGCTGCCGCTCTGGAAGCGGCCGCGCGGGCCGACGAAATCGTGCAGAAGAATCTGGATGGTAAGACAGTCGTGAAAGTCGTGGCCGTTCCGGGTCGCATGGTAAACTTTGTTGTACGATAATTTCGCAGGGCCTGTGGAGCAGTAAGAGGCAGGCAGAGGCGACAGAAATGGTGGCGACCACTGATGCCGCCGGAACGAATTCGAGTTCGACATCGGCTGAGTAGGCGCGCGG
>JAGQQS010000555.1 GCA_020426105.1 Planctomycetaceae bacterium | reverse complement strand
TCACGCTCCGCCGTGACGAGCCCTGATCTTTCGTATTCACAAGCGAGTGCCAGTCTCCATTTGGAATGTTCACAATCTTCGAACCGGCCAGACATAACATTGCAGGTTGGCAGAAGGCTCATCACGGCGGAGCGTGATGGCTACATTGAGTAGCTTTGATTCCTCCTTCACGATTCCTCCTCCAGTTCTTTCACAGTATCTTTCAATCGTCGCATGATGCGGCTGCGTGCGGCGTAAATGACGGCTTCGGATCGATTCAGTTGTCCGGCGGCTTCGGCAATTGTCAGACCGTCGATCATGGTGAGCGCAAATGCCTGCCACGTGGCCGTATCCGCTCGTGAACGAACAATTTCGGCCGCCTGCCGAAACATCTGACGCCGATATTCGCGTTCGATTTGTGAATCCAGCCCGCCGCCAGCACGTTGTTCTGCTTCTGCTTTGGCCTGGCCACCGCTGCCACCGACGCCGCGGTCCTGAGGTTGTCGGGTCAACATGTTGATCGTTGTGTTTCGCGCAATTCGACACAGCCAGTGTCGAAATAAAGTCGATTCGTCACGTCGCTTCCACGTCGGCAGCGTCCGAGCTACAGCGACCAATACCTGTTGAGCCACATCCTGCGCATCCGCATCCTGCAGACCTCGCATGCGTGCCACGTTGTATACGACAGGACGATAGATCTGCGCAAACTGCTCCCATGCACACTGATCGCTCGGATTGGCGACCCGCATGAGCAGGCTGTCTCGCGTATCTGGAACGTCCTCCAATTTCAGTCCTCCGGCCTTAGAACACAGGCCGAGGACTATTCTGACAGTCGAATCCGGAATTTTCCGGTGCTGGCAGGCAAATATTACGCTCGGGTACGGGGAGCGACCACAAGACTCGCTTAATTCAACGTCCCACCTTAGAAAAGGGGGCAGGAACCAATAGTGTGCAGCACCCTTCGGACCATTTGGCTATTCGTTCCTGCCCCTTTTCATGAGGCTTCTGTGCCAAATCCTGTACGATGCGAAGAATGAGTTTTCATATTTCGGCGAATATTCTGTATTCTGTCACGTCCTGAACCACTCCGCCGGTTCAAAATAGAGACTTCGGGTCAATACGGCTGCTTCGGGTTGTTCAGGGGAGAATCTGATGGCAAGACATTCAAACGATGATACATCCCGCCGCGGCGTCCTGCGATCAATGCTCGGCGGCTCGATGCTGTTGCCAGGACTGATGTCTCAGCTGCTGGCTGAAGAAACGTCCGGGAATGCGGATGATCCACTCGCGCCCAAGGCAACTCATTTTCCTGCCAAAGCCAAACGCATCATTCTGTTATACATGAGCGGCGGTGTTTCACATGTAGACTCATGGGACCCCAAGCCGCAACTGTTTGCTGATGCGGGAAAGACAATCCCGGTTAATGAGTTCCAGGGGCGAAAGGGGGACTTCAATATGTACCTCAAACGGCCCCAATGGGACTTCAAGCCGCACGGTCAGTGCGGGACCGAGGTAAGCTCGTTGTTCCCGCATATGGCAGAATGCGTCGATGATCTGTGCGTCATTCGCTCCATGAAGTCGGATCATACGAATCACTACGAAGCCACGCTCGGAATTCACACAGGTTCGTTCACTTTTGCAAGGCCCAGTATCGGATCCTGGCTTAGTTATGGCTTGGGAACCTTCAATCGTAACCTGCCGTCGTTTATCGTGATCGCGCCTCATTCACCCTATGCGGGCGGGCAGGTCTGGGGCAGCGATTTTCTTCCCGGTGCGCATCAGGGAACATTGGTTGTGCCGGGCCCTGAACCCGTTGCCAATATTCAGCGACGCTCTCCAGGCAGTCGATTACAGGAAATGGAACTGGCAGCCATGGCGAAAATGAACGCCCGCCATCTCCATGCCAGGCCCGATGACCCACTGCTGACGGCGCGCATCAAGTCGTTTGAGACGGCGTTCGGGATGCAGGCGGAGATGCCCGAAGTATTCGATCTGTCAAAGGAAGATGACGCAACGCTGGAGATGTACGGCCTGCCGCGCGGCAGCACAAGCGGCTTCGGGTGGCAATGCCTGGTGGCTCGTCGACTGGCCGAGCGTGGCGTTCGCTGTGTGGAACTGATCGACGTAGGTTCGTCGTCAAACTGGGACGCCCATGGCGACATGCTGACACACGCCCCGTTGGCGAAAAATGTCGATCAGCCGGTAGCTGCGCTGCTAAAAGATCTAAAGCAGCGCGGGATGCTGGACGAAACGCTGGTCGTCTGGACCACCGAATTCGGACGCACGCCGTTTAACGCTGCGCCAAATGCCGCCGGTCGTGAACATCATCATTGGGTGTTTTCATCCTGGCTGGCCGGTGGTGGCGTAAAACCGGGCATCACATATGGGGAATCCGATCCATACGGGATTGATGTGGCCGAAGACGTTGTCCATGTTCACGACTTCCATGCGACGATTCTGCATCTGATGGGTATTGATCACGAACGTCTGACATGGCGTCACACCGGCCGCGACTATCGCCTGACCGACGTCGCGGGTCGCGTCGTCCGTGATATTCTGAGCTGATCGGGCTTCAGAACTTGCATTTGTTTCACCTTATGTTCTACTGAGGGCGCTCAGTGCGTTTGTTTCTTTCAGGCTGGCGAATCGTTGTTTTAAATAACGACTTCGTCTCTCTGGGGCATCCCCGGGGGAATAACTGCTCTTTGGCACTGCGTCGCGTGAGGGGTAGTACGCTCCACGTACATTTCCTCACGCCAATCTGGTTTCGCTGAATCACAGACGCACTGAGCTTGTTGAATTGGCGCGGGAGGCCAGTGACCCGATGCTGCACCCGAATTGCATCCGGAGGTAGAGCATGAATACGCCGGAATCTGCTGCGCGTCGCCTGGCCGTGGCGATATTGGCGGGCAAGTTCGAGAAGGAAGCCATTCTCCAGAGAACCCTGCCCATCATTTCCGGTTCCATCACCTGGATGAAACGGCTGGTCAATCAGATCATAAAACGATTTGGCAATCAGCGACCTCGGCGGCGTGATCTGGTCACGTTTTTGCTGCACAGTCGCGGACTTTCGAATGCTTCGGAACAGGAAGATTTTCAGATCCGAGCCTACGATCAGGCAGCAGACTTCCTGCCGTCACCAGGACTCTTCGAAAATGTCGGTGTCCTGCCATTGCGGTCAGTGGGAGAAATCGGGGAATGGTTTGGGCTGGGGGAAAGCGAGTTACTCTGGTTCGCAGACCGACGACAACTGGAACGAGTTCTTCCCGATGGCCCACTGCGTCACTATCGGTATCACTGGAAACTCAAGCGACATGGCAAGTGCCGCTTGATTGAAGCGCCGAAGTTTCGCCTCCGTGAGATTCAGCGAAAATTGCTCCGCGAAATCCTGAACCAGATTCCAGTCCACAACGCAGCGCATGGATTCCGCAAAAACCGATCTGCTCAAAGCCACGCGGCGGCGCATGTGGGAAAAGCGATAGTCCTGAAAATGGACCTTGAAGATTTTTTCCCTTCGATCGCTCCAGCACAGCTCGTGCGAATTCTGATGCACGTGGGTTATCCGGAAGACGTTGCTGAGGTTCTGACGGCACTTAGTTGCAATCACGTTCCTTATGAAGTCTTTTCCTCGTTTCCGCATATGGCTGACGGGCGTCAAAAGCGGCATGCACAACAACTCTATTGTCGCCCGCATTTTCCGCAGGGCGCACCCACATCACCAGCGATCGCCAATGTCTGTGCGTTTCGCATGGACCGCCGTCTGGCCGGTCTCGCGCGATCAGCGAACGCGGTCTACACGCGGTACGCCGATGATTTGCTTTTTTCCGGCGATGAAAAATTTGCCCGGTCGATAAATCATTTCAGGATTTCCGTGGCAGCGATTGCGATAGAGGAAGGCTTCACGATCAACCACCATAAGACGCGCGTCATGAAACGCAGTGTGCGGCAGGAAGCAGTGGGATTGGTGCTAAACGAAAAACTCAACACGCGGCGGGATGAGTTTGATCGCCTGAAAGCTATTCTGCACCGGTGCGTACTGCGTGGTCCTGCAGCTGTCAATGAAGGACGACACGCGGACCTTCGCAGCCACCTGCGCGGTCGCATTCAATACGTTGCTCAAACGAACCAAGGGCGTCACGCAAAACTGTCTCGACTATTTGAGCAGATTGACTGGTCCGACTGAATTATCGATTCGTCAGCCATGATGCGTCGTGCCGATCGTTCGCTTTGAATGGGACTTACATTCCCAGCGAGCAGAATTCGTCGCAAAACTCCGACGTCGTCTGTTATACTACACTGGCCGTGTTCCTGTGATTTTTTCTTTCTCAAGGCAAGGCGCCCGCGATGCCATCCGTTTTTCCTGGCATGGACCCATTCCTCGAAGGTCATGAATGGGAAGATTTTCACACCAACTTCATAACCGAAATTCAGGCAAATCTGGTTCCACAACTGCGACCAAGCTACGCAGTGCGCACAGAACGGAGGATCTACGTAGAGCATCCCCTGGATGATGACACGCTCATCCGGCCGGATATCGCCATTCTGCGAGATCCTGATTTTGGTGTCACAGCGCGACCACAATCTGATTCCTCCGTCGCGACGGCAGTGGCCGTTGAACCAGTTGAGCGCACGTTGCCGATGCCTCTCACGAACGAAGAAACGTACCTCATCATTCGTCGTCTTGACAGTTCGGAAGTTGTGACGGTGATTGAGCTGCTGTCACCATCGAACAAGCGTGCCGGGGCCGAAGGACGGAGAGTTTATCTGACCAAACGTGAAGATCTGTTGCAGAGCCGCACCAGCCTTGTGGAAATCGATCTGTTGCGCGGAGGCAAGCGGCTGCCAACGCTGGAACCACTGCCCGATGCCGATTATTTCGCGTTCGTCTGTCGCGCCAAACGACGCCGTCATGCGGCGGTCTATGCGTGGCCCTTGAATCATCGTCTGCCTGTCATCCCCATTCCACTGGCAATTGACGATCAGGAAGTATCGCTGGATTTACAGGCGGTTTTCGATTCTGTCTACGACAGAGCGGGCTATGATTATTCTCTGAACTACAAGACGCCGACCGTGCCACCGCTCAACGAAGAAGAGTCCAGGTGGGCCGGCGGATTGCTGACGAAGAACGCATAGCATGATATTCAGGTTCGACGACAAATGCAGTTCGCGGAGGAGGACAGGAGTTTAAACCGCGAATAGACGCGAACACACGCGAATAGCGGCAGTGATCAAGTGTGGGTTCATTTCGAACGACTCTTGAAACAACGCGAGCTATGAAGTCATGGCACGCGATCCACGTATTTCGGCGTTTTTTACTTTATTCGCGTTCATTCGCGTCTATTCGCGGTTCAGA
>JAGQQS010000554.1:8305-14245 GCA_020426105.1 Planctomycetaceae bacterium | reverse complement strand
GTGGCGCGAATCTCTTCCTGTTTCGACCCTTGCATGTTTTTCTGCTTCTGGATCGATGCTTCTGCCTCTTCAATCTGGCCGTCGAGTTCATCGTTTTGCAGGACAATCAGAATATCCCCCTTGCGAACCAGTTGATCGGGGGGGATCCGAATTCCGTCGCGTGTGATCAGGCCGTCGTATGTTGCAAAGACAGCATGCTGTTCGACCGGCATCCATTTGCCTTCGGCCTTGACGGGATATTCCAGTTTATACAGGGTCATTACCGCGACGAGTGCGGCGATCCCCAGCAACACCGCCGCCGTGATGGCCAGCTTTCGCCCGCGAAACCATTCCAGCATTCGGCCGATCAGCTTCCACAGGCTCAGCCCGAAAATCCGACCGTGCTGGCGGGCATTCCATAGTGCTGCGCCGACGTGATCTGCGACCAGTTCGGCACGCTGCTCCAGTTGCGGAGCGGGCTCAGATTCGGCAATTTGTTCAATGACCAGGCAACCGGTCGCTTTAGGCCGCTTCTTGCGACGTTCACGATCTTCCTCTTCACCCTGCTTGCGTACCAACGCTTCGTTTTCAAACATCGGAACCAGCATCACCATGCGGGAACCGCTCTCCTGCACAAATGCTGCCAGCGGTTTCTCAATTTGTGGTGCCAGACCATCGATCTTTCCGGTGTAGACAAGTGTCTCGCCCATTTCGATGACGCGTCGGGACAATTTGCGCATGGCCACAATCAGATTGGCACGCCCATTGACGCTGCTCTGTCCGCTGACGGCCCGAATGCGAAAACTGCGACCTTTACGAATGGCGACGCTGACACGATCACAACCCAGCAGTGCACGGCTGTCGCTGGCCGCAGCATCAGCAACTTCCTGTTCCTGGAGCGATCGCTGAAGTCGCAGCGAAAATTGCTCGAAATCCGTCCAGAACTGGTTCTTCAGATCCGCGTTAGTCTCCAGACTCCGACGCCGGCCTTCCAGAAACCGCGAGGCGTAACCACACATCTGTTCCAGGAACTGCATGTATCCGGATTGCGCTTTGATCGGAACATCCGGACGCTGGAATAATTCGACAACGCCGACGCATTTTTTCTCTTTATGCAGCGCCGACAGCACCAGCACGTGTTCCGTCGGAAGTTTGGCTTCGCCCCCGTGGGTCAGAGTCCGGGCTTCGCCGGTCTGCATAACTTCGATCAACAGTTTTTCGTTGATGCCCAGGGCTCCCGGCGTTTCTCTGAGACCAGTCTGTTCAAGATTCATCTGAGCCGCCAGGTTCAGACGTCCTGATTCGTCAAGCAGCCAGGCGACCCCGGCACGAGCCCCGACCGCCGTGACGACTCGCGTCAGGAATTCCTGAAAGAAAACCGGGGCGGGAAGTTCCTGGCCGGACAGCTGCTCGATCTCCCGTGCCAGTTGCATGACCCGTTCGCGAACTTTTTTCAGATTTTCATCAGATGGAACAGGTTCTGTCATGGAAAATTCCGGTGTAGTCTAAAAAGCGGCTTAATCATGATCCGGGATCGAAACGCCCGCTGCCAGGCACCATGGGTGCATCAGACGAATACCCTGATTGTTGAATTGTTACGGGGTGCGGTCAAGAGATGTGGGGGACTTCACCAGCATCCGTTTGATGTCGATTTGAAATTTCCTCACGTCAGACGTGGAATAGGCAGGATCGGTAACCTGATGCGTAGCGCAGACGGCTGCGGTTCAGAAGTGTAATAAGTCGGCAAACATTTGAATCGGGTATTCTAATCCACTTCGAGCAGGCGGAAGTGATCCAGTTTTTTCGAATTGAGTGCATGGCGAAAAATCTCCATGAACGACGGACGGGACCGGCAACTACTGCGCCTTTCGCGTACGAACTCTGATTGCATCGACCGCTCGGCTGCAATTTGAGCGGATCGGAGTCAATTTAACCAGACCGGTCCGCGCCAACCATGGCTGGCGGAGCCGCTGCCGTCCCCGCCCGAACACGAAGCAGGATCCCGTTCAACTTTGTTACTGCGTCCATCACCAGACTGAAACCTGCAGGTATCAGAATCAGCGTAAAAATAGTGGAGACGATCAGTCCGCCGAGAACAACGGCTCCGAGACCCTGATACAATTCGCTTCCGGCACCCACGCTCCAAATCCAGACACCGCCGGCGCGGGAAGGCAGCGGGACGACCAGTGGCAGCATCCCAAGCACGGTGGTGAGAGTACTCATGAAAATCGGACGCATGCGGGAACGCACGCTTTCGCAAACGGCATCAACCGAGTTCATGGCGTGATCTCGCATCAGGTTTAATGCCTGATGCACGACCAGAATGGCGTTATTCACCACTGTCCCGGTTAAAATTACAAATCCCAGCATCGTGAGCACATCCAGGGGCTGAAAGCGGAAAATGTTCAGAATGCGGAGACCACCAAGCCCGCCCACCAGTGCGAGGCCCACGCTGAGCATAATCACCAGCGGATACAAAAACGATTCGAACAGCGCACACATCAGCAGGTATGTCAGCAATACGGCGAGGGCGATATTCCATTTGAGTTCGAACCAGGTATCCGCCAGTTTGTCGGCAGTCCCCGCCAGACGTACCTGATACAGACCACTCTGAAATCGCGGCGACTGCATCAGGACTTTGCGAACTTTTTCATCAATCGTTTTCATCGCGGATTCGAGAGCAATGCCTTCAGCGGGTTTAAGCTGAATCGTAATTGAGCGCTGACGTTCAATATGGTTGACCTGCTCCGGCCCGCGACTCAACACGACGTCTGCGATTGCAGACAATGGCACGGTCTGTCCGGAAGTCGTGCGGATCGGCAGATTCTCCAAATCGTGTGAGTGACTGGCGTAGATGGCAGCGCCGCTAATCACCAGGTCGATGCGGCGGCCTTCGTGCCAGTAGTCGCCGGCAAACGCCCCATCGACAAGGGCATTGATGGCATATCCCAGCGAAGCCGCCGTCACGCCGGCTTCTGCCGCCTGCTCCAGCTTCGGCACGACGTGCAGTTCCGGACTTGACAGATCAAGCCCCGGAATCGGACGCAACTGATTGCCCGCCGCCATTGGGAATTCTTTCATGCACAGCCCAAATGCTTTCTGGGCTTCTTCGACCAACTCTTCCAGATCCGGTCCTGTAATTTCCACATCAATCGTGCGTCCACCGCTAAGTCCGCTGTCGAACAAACTGGTTTGGCTGACAATCGGAATGACTCCCGGCTGGGATCCGGCGGCGGCCGCCAGTATAGGAATCAGTTCACTTGCACGCAGTTCATCCACAGCACGAGCGCCCAGGAACAACATTCGACCGCGGGCGACAAAAAAGAAATTCTTGATTCCTGGCACTCCGGGGCCGGCATCATTGTTCCATGACGGTGCCAGGCGACGCTCAATCCCTTCCCCCAGTTCAATCATCTTGTCGATGTTATACCCGGGCGGCGGCAGGAGGATCGCAATGACAAGGTTTCGATTTCCGGTCGGCAGGTACTCCGTCGCCGGCCAGAGCCAGATCGTCCCGAATGCGGATGCGCACACAAACGCTGCAACGATCAGTAACCGCACGAGCCAGCTTCCGCGAACCGTCATCATCGAACGCAGAATGTTCACGAAAGTATTGTTGCACCATGACGCCAGACGAATCAGCCCAAACAGGCCGGATGGTCCGAAACCGTGATTGTAGTCCAGGCTGTCAACGTTCTGCCCGCGCAGCAGCCACGCTGCTGCGGCGGGAATAACCGTCAGACTGACGATCATTGAGAGGCCGACTGAGCATGAAATGGCAATGGAGATATCGCGGAACAACTGTCCGGCCTGACCCTGGACGAAGATGACCGGCACGAAGACGGCCATTGTGGTCAATGTGGACGCCAGCACCGCCCCCCAGACTTCCTGAGTACCCTCCAGCGCGGCCTGACGCGAGCTTTTCCCCATCTGAAAATGCCGATAGATGTTCTCGAGCACGACGATGGCATTGTCGACCACCATCCCGACGGCAAAAGCCATGCCTGCCAGACTGATCACATTGATACTGCGACCAAAGATTTTAACAAACAGCATCGTCGCAATCAGGCTGATGGGAATTGAAAGCCCGATAATCAAGACTGACCGGGGACTTCGCAGAAACAACAGGAGAATCACAACCGCCAGGGTGCCGCCCACGTAGACATTGCTTTGCACCAATGCCGTCGCAGAATCCAGGTATTCCGTCTGATCGTACACCTGTTCGAGATGTAAGCCTTTCTGTTTGAGAATTCCCAGATTGAGTTCTTCGCATGCGATTCGCAGATTGCGACCATAGATTCGAGTACATTCGGCGAGTTCCAGCGTGGTGATCTCACCATCGCGATCCAGATCCAGATCGTCGCGTGGCGGCCCCATAATTTCCTTAATGTTTGTGTTCGGGGATTGTTGCGCATTCACCGCAAGGGCGTTCAGCCCCATCTGCCGCACGACACCGTCGGGTTTTTTGTAAGCGATGCCGACCGTCGCAACGTCCCGCACTCGAACAGGAGCGTTCGCGCGATTGGCAATGATCGTTTCTTCAACCTGTTCCGGAGTCTGAAATTGTCCGAGAGTCCGCACGACATTCCGTTGTCTCCCCTCCGGAATATCGCCGGCGGATGTATTTTGATTCTGATTCAGTAATGCGGTTCGCAACTGGTCCAGCGTCACGCCGAATGCAGCGAGCCTGCCGGGCTGTACCTCAACGCGGAACTCCTGTTCCTGGCCTCCAAAGACATTGCCGTTGGCGACCCCGGGTACGCGTTCAAAGTTGGCTTCGATATAGTCTTCCGCGAACTTTCGCATCAGCGCCGGGTTGTTGCGGCCGAGCGTGAATGTCCTGAGGACAGGCCATGCTTCGGCCAACAGATTGAGGCGTGGCAGATCAATGGGCCCCTTGCGGTCCATAATCGGCTTGAGTGGGGCCGCGAGTTCGGGATTCTGAGCAATCAGATTCTGCAAATCCTCCCGCGTGGGTGGAATCGGCGTCAGAATAAACCATGCGATCGCGTTGGCGTTGGCATCGACCGTTGAAATCACAGGCTCCCGAGCATCATCCGGGTATTCCGCCACCTGGTTCAGTTTTTCCGCCACTCTTGCGCGGGCATCAGCGAGGTCTGTGCCGACAGCAAACTTTAAGGTGATGGAGCCGCTCGAATCTGTGCTCTCACTCTTGAATTCGTCCAGGCCCTCAACACTCTTCAGTTGCTCTTCCTGCTCTTCAATAATCTCTCGTTCGACTTCCTGAGCACTGGCGCCTGGCCATACCGTTGTGATGGTAATTTCCGGCTCCACGACATCCGGAGTCAACTGCACGGGCGTCGCAATGTAGGCAATCACGCCGAACAACACGGCGAGGAAAACGCTGACGGTGAGTTTTACGGGGTTGTCGAGCGAAAATCTGATGAAATTCATGGCAGCGGTCAGTGAACTATGCAGGCAAAAAACAGGGAATCGTTGTCAATGCGAATCGCACTCACCTGGTCATCCGGTTCATTTCTAATTGTGCTCTGCTGTTCCGTCTTCTTTCACAATCGATACAGTTTGAAATGCACGAAGTCGCTCGGCGCCTTCGGTAACAACCTGCATTCCAGCCACCAGATTCTCACCGGTGATCTGAATCCAGGTACCCGAACTGAGACCAGGTTCTACCAGAACCTGACGGACGCTCAGGGGCTGTCCATCCGCAGCAGGATTGATGATATAAACAAACGTCCCGCGGGAGGTGCGTACCATTGAGTCCTTAGGGACGAGGATGGCCTGAACTTCTTCGCCGTTAAACGTCGCTTCCGCCATCATTCCTTCGCGGAGAGCCGGAATTGGCGGCGTTACCGTTTCGTCGATCTCGTTTTTGATGCGGACGATGACGGGAAAACTCCGCGAGCCATTTTGCCAGTTGCTTCGAGGGACAATGGAATCTACTTCTCCCGTCCATTCACGAGGCTGCCCGTCACGACGCCC
>JAGQQS010000554.1:0-8178 GCA_020426105.1 Planctomycetaceae bacterium | reverse complement strand
AGCCATTGACCAATGTAAGTATGCTCTTCTACCACAAACCCGGTAAACGGCGCCCTGGTGGAACGTTTTTCTCGTTCCGCCTTCAGAAAGGCGACTTGATTCTCCTGAGCTTCCACCCGCGATTTCGCCCGCAGCACTGTTTCCGGACGAGGATTCGATACCCGCGAAAGAATTGCCGCTGCCGCCAGGCGGGTCTGAACCGCTGCATCCAGCGTATCCTCTGCATCTTTAACTTCCGACTGATTCGCCGCACCTCGTTTACTGAGAGCAGTGAGTTCCTCCATCCGTCGCGCTGCATTCGAATATGCAATCTCCGCCGATAATTTGCGAGCCTCAGCCTCTGCTTCGTCTTCTTTTCGCGGCACACTGATCTCGGCCAGTTCGGCTTTCCGTTCGGCCAGCACAGCCTCCTGTTCAGCGATGTCAAGATTTGTGGATTCATTGCGCAGTTGCGACAGCAATGTGCCTTTGGTCACAAAATCGCCAACTTCAATTGGAAATTGTTCCACAATGCCGTCTGAACCGGACGCCACGATGCTTTCAAACCGTGGCCTGACGTTGCCCAAAGCCCTGAATTCCGGGGCAATCTTTTCCTCGCGTACAATTGCTACGCGAACCAAAGCCGGAGGCTGGACAGGAGCAGAAGGACCTGGAGTTTTCGGAGCGGCAGACTGAGGATGATCCTCCATCGCCTGTGTCGCTGATCGGGAACACCCCGTCACGGTGGAGACCAGCGTTCCCAAAAGGATCAGAATGACAGTGACTCTCGGATATTTCATAGCAATTCGTTGAACTGTAAACTGGCACAGGCAAAAGGGAGGGCCGTCAGTGACGCGAGGCGCATTTTGCCGGGTGTTAAGGAGGGACTTCGAAGCCGTTTTCGCAAGGCAGCCTACCGCAAGCGGCTCCGGATCGCCACAACGTGTTTGTCTAATTGGAGCGAATTCCACACCTCGGCAGGTTGTTATTGCTGCGTTCGGAAGGTTCATTCAGACACAACACGTTGATCCCATCGCCGGAAGGCGAGGCCTTTGCCCGGACAAACCACAACCATGGTTTGCATGCAAAACCTTGCAACATGATACACGACAACAGGTTACATGAATATGGCAATCTGCAGTCGCGATTGACGTGAAACACCGGGGATCGGTACAATTCTCGAAGGTTGTCACAGGTCGGCAAATGGATTTGCCGTGTGGAATCAAGCCGTCAGGGATGACATCATGAGTGCCTCGCAGTCAACTCGAGAAATTATACCTTTTGGTGACGTCGAACAGTTGCGGGAAGCTCGGCGGATTATTCGCCAGGAAGCAACAGCTTTGGGGCGTCTGGCAGACCAACTGGCACCGAGCTTCTGCGACGCAGTGCGGGCAATCCGTGGCACCAAAGGTTGCGTGATCGTGACTGGCGTCGGGAAGGCTGGCCTCATCGGTCAGAAGATTGTCGCCACACTGTCCAGCACCGGAACGCGAGCCCATTTTCTGCATCCGACGGAAGCGCGTCACGGAGATTTAGGTTGCCTTGGCAGCGACGATGTCGTCCTCATTCTTTCGAACAGCGGCGAGACAGACGAGTTGTTAAGGTTGCTCCCGGACCTGAAGACGCTGGAAATTCTGATCATCGCGATCACGCGTGATTCGCAGAACACTCTGGCTCGACAGGCAGATATCGTTGTACAGATCGGCCACCACGGAGAAGCAGGTAACCTTGGACTGGCACCGTCCTGCTCGACCACGGCGATGCTGGCACTGGGGGATTCTCTGGCACTCATCGTCAGCCAGTTGAATGGATTCACTGCAAGGGATTTCGCCGGCTGCCATCCTGCGGGAAGTCTGGGCCGCCAGTTGTGTCCCGTACAGGATGTAATGCGTTCAGGACAACAGTTGCGCATCGCTTCTGAAAATGAAACCGTTCGTGAAGTCATGATTCATCACAGCAAACCAGGAAGGCGGACTGGAGCGGTCATTCTGACAAACGCGACGGGACGTCTGACCGGACTCTTTACCGACAGCGATCTGGCGCGACTGTTCGAAACACGTCGGGACGAACTGCTGGATCAGCCAATTTGCCGAGTCATGACCTGTGATCCCATCACACTGACACCAGAGGTCCTGCTTCCTGCGGCCATCCATCTGATGTCCGAGCGAAAACTCAGTGAAGTGCCGGTCATCGATCAAGACCGAATTCCGATCGGAATGCTGGATATTACGGATGTGCTGCAGCAGATAGATCCTGTCAACAGCAGGACCTGTGACTCGCACATGGTTCAACCGCGGACCACGCGTCGTTCTGCCTGACTGGAGCAGCCTGAACTGACGGATCAAGTGCCCGGAATCGGAACGGGGCGGCGTTCACTTCTGAATTTCCTGTTTTAAGTCATCCCATCTCATGTCACTGTCAGCGATACCCAGAGGACCTCGAACGATGCTGGTTGGCATCGCGCTGGTCTTGCTGTACCTGGGTTATTCTCAGCTAACGGCTCCATGGCTGACCGTTGACAAATCACATCGCCGGATTGAGCGATCAGCAGCAGTTCCGGAAAACTCGCCGGCGCTTTCGGAGCGGACGGAACGCGCGGAGAATTGGTTTAAGGGGGATCCCTGGGTTAAACACGCCAACGCACGATTCGGTGATGGTTCGCGCTTCATGTATTTTCAGAACTATGAGTTGTTCAATGACGATCATTCGATCAAAGTCGATCCAATTGCCATCCTGTGGCAAAGTGAAAAATCCGAAGTCCCCTATACATTGACGGCGAGATCGGCACAACTGGATGCCACGTCCCGATTCAAGCTCGACACCAACGAATTTGGCGCGATCAACAGCGGTCAGTTGCAGGGCGATGTGCGCATTACGGGCCCAGATGGATTCCGTCTCGAAGGCCGCACATTCTCCGTGTCTGACAACGCGCTCAAAGTGACCACGAGCCAGCCGGTCAGGTTCTGGTGGGGGCCGCACAGCGGTACTGCCCAGAGTGGTGCCGAAATCGATCTGCTGTCGTCAGGTGATCTCGAGAAGAAGGGACTGTTGTCCATCACGGACGTGCAGCGAATCCGTCTGCTGGGACGCATCGACTGTCAGCTTTTTTTCCCGGATGAAGATACTCCGGCCGAAGCGATCAGTCTGAAAATCAACGCCGCAAACGGTTTTGAATTCTTCGTTCCGACTCACCAGGCGACCTTTTTCGGTTTCAGTGATCAGAAGATCCGCAAAGACAACCAGATCCTGATCGAACGCCCGACCGCTTCCGGCGGGCTGGACCGTTTGTTCTGTTCGATGCTGACACTTCAGTTCCAGCCTGCGATGATCGATTCGGCACGGGAAAAGAAGCGATCAACCAAACTGGTGCTGGCCAGTATTCAGGCCGAGGGTTCCAGGGTTGTATTCTATTCTCAGGAACATAACGTTACCGCGGTGATGAGTCGGCTAAAGTATCACGTCGCAGAGCGTGTGCTGGAATTGTTGAGTGGGGTAACACCCGCAACCGGACGACCAAATTCTGTCAGGGTACATCAGAACGGCAGGATGCTGACAGCCGCGTACGTCGTCATGACACATGACACACACGGTCAACCTCAATCGATTGAATGCCGTGGCCCCGGAAAAATTGAACCTTCTGATCAGGCTCTGGAATCAGCAGTGCCGGTAGATGAGCAGGCCTTTAACGCCACATGGACGGAGTCACTTTCCGTTCGACTGACTTCTGAGCAAAAAATCACCTTGAAGGGAAATGCTTTGGTTTCGCAGTTGAGCGACGACAGCGAGAAGCCAGGGATGAGTCTCAGCGGAGACGTCATTGAAATGACCGGCCTCCGAACGACCAGTCGTGAGCTCGAGTCTGATTCATCGTCGGGAGTATCCGGGATTGACCTGAATCAGCTCAGTCCGAAAGAACTGATTGCGACGGGGAACGTGATGGTGACACATCAGGATGTCGCGGGACATATCAGGGACAAACTAAAACTAAATTTCAGGGAAGTGCCGCGCGGCAGTAGCGAACGCGAAAAAATCAGAACGATCAGTCAGTCGTCGCCAACATTGGAAACGTCCGAAGAACAGGCAACGACCGAATTTTCCTGTGACACGGCAAGCGCCGAAATCAGCTTTACGCGACTTGGGGAGGGGCAACTCAGCAGTACGTGGAATGACGTATGGCTGATTGGGAAAGTGAAGATTGATCACACGGGAAGCAAAAAGGACAGTAATTTTTCTGCCGAGGGCAATGCGCTGTCAGCGAAGTCCGGGTTTTCGGAGGTTGGCAACGTCAGCCTGTACGGAGATCCTGCCAAAGCGAGACTGGCATCCCAGCGAATCGAAGGGCCTCAAATCAATCTGGAAGAGCTCGTTCAGGGAGACGCGGGGATTCAGCGTCCGCTGACTGTGCCTGGCAGCGGTAGTATCTTGTTTGTGATCGATCAGGGATTCGACGGAAACACGCTCCAGAAACCGTCATTGCTGGAGATTTACTGGACGGAATCCATGGCCTTTTCCAATTCAACGGCATCGTTCATCGGCAACATTCGCGCGGTGATGACAAATGAACTGGATCACAAAGTCGAGCTGACTTGCGCGAGCATGAAGGTCTATCTTACAGAAGGGCTGCAGCTCCGATCTTCCGGTCGAAATCCCAACCGGCTACAGGCTTCCGGCTCTGCCAGCGATGCCGACAAAAATCCGATTGAACGCATCGAATGCAACAGTAAAGTCGTGGTCGACATCGATCAGATGAAAGATGGAGTCGTCAAATCGCGCAGTCATGCTGAGTTCTCCGATCTGAAAGTGAATATGATCACCGGAGAATTCGGAGCTGTGGGATCCGGCAGCTCTGGAATCATCGAATCAACCCATCCGAATTCCAGCGATACTCCACGCACAGCGCCGCGTGCCAATGCTCGTGCGAATACGCCCGTTTCAACCCCCTCGGATGCATACGTTTTTGTGCAGGCCAGATTTATCGGTAGCATCGAGGGCAACTACCGGCAACGGTTTGTACAATTGAAACAGCATGTTCGCGGCGTCTTCGGACCTGTGCGACAAATGGGCGATCGAATTGTCCTCGATGGCCTGAACGTCAATGAACTCCCCCCCAATACAGGCTCGCTGCGGTGTGAAAATCTGTCGTTTTCTCAGATTGACTCTGGTGAGAGCGGAGTTGAATCCCAGTTTGAAATGGTGGCGGAATCCAACATGTCGGATGGTTCCGGCGGAACTCGAGCTCCATGCCATCTTGAGTCAATTGAAATCTCAGGTGACGCTGACTGGATCAAATACGATTCGTCCAAACAGCAGTTTATCCTGCGTGCCGGCAAAGGACGGCAGACGACAGTATCGTATCGTCGAGCCCCCGGCGCGGCGCCTGAGACGCTGACCGGACAGCAATTCGAATATTACCGCGAACGGAATCAGCTGAACGCTGACAAAATCACCGGGGTTCAGAGTGCCGGAACTTCCGGCAAATAACCTTTGCCCCGGCCTCGGTCTGCTCTTTGTGCAACTCCCGGAATTCATGCGTGAAGTGTCAGACGGCTTACGGTACAATATCCGGAGTTCGCCGCAATTTCCCGCCTTCCGACAGTCCGGCAGTTTCCGTATGTCGTGTGACCACGAACGTTACGGAGCCAAACTCCAACCACTTTGGTTATCACGAAATATCTCACTCAGTCCCGCGTGGATTTAACTCATGCGAATCTCTCATTGTGTCCTGTTCCAGGTCCTGGCTGTCGCTCTTCCATGGACCGTGGTAAACGGTCAGACGATTGATTTCAATCGGGATGTGCGACCGATTATTTCCAACAGGTGTCTCGCCTGCCATGGTCCTGACGACGCAAGGCGGCAGGCCGGATTGCGGCTTGATGATCGGGATGTCGCGACGAAAACTCTGGATTCAGGAAATGCGGCGATCGTTCCGGGCGATCTTACCAACAGTGAACTTATCACACGCATCACCAGCTCCGATGAAGCAGTGCGGATGCCGCCTCCGGATTTTGGAAAGCCGCTCACGCCGAGCGAAATATCGACCTTGCAACGGTGGGTCGCACAGGGCGGAGATTACGCGCGACACTGGGCATACGTAAAACCAGTGCGTGCCTCCATCCCTGAAGCACTTGCACCTTACTCCGACTGGCCCAAAAACGCGATTGATAACTTTACGCTGCGTAAAATGATTGAGTTGCGGCTGAAACCCGTTGAACAGGCCAGCGCCCGTGTTTTGGTGCGACGACTGTTTCTGGATCTGATCGGCCTGCCTCCAGCAGTGGATGAGTGTGATGCCTGGACGCTGCGACTGGACGGTCATTCGGACAACGGCAATGGTCAGAACGTTGATGATGTTGCGTATTCACAGCTCGTCGATCATCTGTTTCAACGCCCGGAGTTCGGAGAACACTGGGCTCGTAAATGGCTCGATCTGGCCCGCTACGCGGACTCAGCAGGTTATGCTGACGATCCGGCACGCACAATCTGGCCGTGGCGTGACTGGGTCATTCGAGCCATCAACAAAAACATGCCTTTTGATGAATTTACAATCGAACAACTGGCAGGCGATTTGTTGCCCGACGCGACTGACGACCAGGTCATCGCGACGGCGTTCCACCGCAACACGATGACAAACAATGAAGGCGGTACTCAGGATGAGGAGTTCCGAAATGTGGCTGTCGTGGATCGAGTCAACACGACAATGGCTGTCTGGATGGGCACAACAATCGCGTGCGCTCAGTGCCACAGCCATAAGTACGACCCCTTGACGCAGGACGAATACTTTCAGATTTTTGCAATCCTCAACAATACACAGGACGCGGACCGGCGAGATGAATCACCACTACTCGCGTTTTTCACGCCTCAACAAAAAGAACGACAGGCAGAAATTTCGAAGCGACTCGAGGAATTGAACAAAGTCTTTAATACTTCCACGGAAGCAATCACCGCATCCCAGCAACAGTGGGAACAGCGTCTGAAGGTTCAGCCTGATTGGGTTACCATAAAACCTGTTTCTGTGAAGCGTACCTCAGGCGGTCAAGCCACGGTGTCGAATGACGGCACGATTCAGGTCCAGACCGTTGCTGAACAAGACGTGTATACCATTGATGTTCCGCTGGCCCCCACCAGTTCCAGGCAGAACAGGATTTCAGCTGTCCGACTCGAAACATTGCCGTCAGCAGATCTTCCTGGCGGTGGAGCGGGCCATGGTGGTGGCAATTTTGTGATTACAGAATTGAAAGCGCAAATTGTTCCACCGGGGAATAATGCTCCCACGGCCCGGATTGTGCGAATCGAAATCCCGGGAGCACAAAGGATCCTGTCACTGGCCGAAGTCCAGGTGTTTTCTGCCGGGACAAATGTTGCACTCAACGGCACGGCCACGCAAAGTTCCACGGACTACGCCGGACCACCCGAATATGCAATCGATGGCAACACGGACGGCGAGTATGAAAAGAAATCCGTAACGCACACGGCAATTTCAGACAATCCCTGGTGGGAAGTTGATCTGGGACGCGACGTTCCCGTCGAGCGGCTGACGGTCTGGAACCGTACCGGCAACGATATTCACAAGCGACTCGCCGACTTCCGCATCACACTGCTCAATGAAGCTCGGGATGTCATCTGGACTCAATCCGTTCGTGAGTCTCCGAATCCTTCCGCAGACTATGCGCCGAGCAATGTACGCGATATCAGCTTCTCCGCAGCCTATGCAGACTATCATCAGCCAGGATTTGCCCCCGATGAAGTGATCGATGGCAAAACCGAGCCGGAAAACGGCTGGGCCGTCGGCGGAGCGATCGCGGACGGTCACGCACTGGTCCTCGTTCCGAGCAGCCCGATCGTGCCCGCAGAAGAGGGAACTCTGCGACTGATCGTTGAACAGAGTTCGCCCTCTGTCAATCACGTCCTTGGTATGTTTCGTGTCAGCATCAGTGGCGACGATGTGGCAGTCGAGCGTGCCGGTTTGCCGGTCGATGTGCTCGCGTTGGTTGAGAAGCCACGTGACGCACGGACGGAGGACGAGGCGGGTCAATTGGCCGACTATTTCAGAAAGAATCTGGCTCCTGAACTTGCTGACGTAAGGCAGGAATTTCAGAAATTGAAGGCGGAGCAGGACGGGATGAAACCAGAAGCTTCGGTCCCCGTATTGCGTGAAGTGGCCGCAGACGCACGCCGCACGACCCGCCTGCAGTTTCGCGG
>JAGQQS010000036.1 GCA_020426105.1 Planctomycetaceae bacterium | reverse complement strand
ATGAACAGCATGATGAAGGCGGTGATCTGCATCGATGGACTCAACAAGGAACCCGTTGAAGCCGCTTCTGCCAGCTTAATCAGATCAAAGCCCTCTTCGGGCACCCGGCTGTTGAAGCGGAACATCAACATGGCCACCAGCATCAACACACCGCCGGCAAGGGTATACAGGAAGAATTTGATCGCCGCGTATTCTTTGCGAGGCCCGCCCCAGACGCCGATCAGGAAATACATCGGCAAGAGCATCACTTCCCAGAACACATAAAACAGAACGAAATCCAGTGCGAGGAAAACACCCATCATCCCTGACTCAAGCAGGAGAAACAACACGAGATAACCTTTGACGTGTTTCGTGATACTCCAGCTGGCACCCATTGACAGCATGCTGATCAATCCGGTCAGCAGCACCAGCGGCATACTGATCCCATCGACTCCCAGACGGTAGAACGCGTGCCATGTGGGAATCCACGGTTTTGCAAAAGTCATCTGCATCCCGGCCGCCGGATCAAACTGGCTCCAGAGCACCAGGGTCAGTCCAAATGTGACGGCCGTGGTCGCAAATGCAAACAAACGCATCGCTTCGGCATTCTTACTGTCGAACAGCAGCGCCAGAATCAGCGCACCGACAGCAGGAGCGAACACAATTGCGGTTAATAGAAATTCAGGATTCATCGTCTAACCCGGAAAGGTCGTGAACAAAATTGCAAACAGAGCCACCACACCCACAACGATAAACATCACATACTGACGCAGTCGTCCGGTCTGGATGACGCGCAGAGATCGTCCCGCCGCGAATGTCGAATTGCCAACAAGATTGACAAAACCATCCACGATGGATTCATCAAAAATCCGGTCCCATTTCGACACCAGCACCATCAGCTTTGCCGAAGCATGAATGATGCCGTCAAACACAGTCTTATCAATCCAGGCACAGAATTTTCCGACGATATGTGCGGGCTTTACAAACAAGGCATCGTAAAGTTCATCAAAATGCCACTTGTTCGTCAGGAAACCATGCAGGCCTGAAAGCTGACGTTTAATCTCCGCGACATTCACCATCGTGGTTCCATACAACAGCCACGCGATGAACGTGCCGGACGCGGCCGCAATCAACGCAAATGTTCCGGCCGTACTGTGGACTTCGTGCACCGCATGACTGCCAGGCAGATTTATCTGGCCCGAGCCAGCTGCGGCAGCAACGCCATGTGCCACGTGAGACGGCTGGTCACCCGTAATCAGCAGATACAACGGGCCCTGCTCCCCGCCAATCGCACAAAACGCCGCAAAGACAGACAACGCCAGCAAAGGGCCAGTCATGATCCATGGAGACTCATGACAGTGATCGTAGATATGCTGATCCCGAGGTTTGCCGGCAAATGTGTAGAACCAAAGCCGAAACATATAGAACGCAGTAATCCCGGCTGTGACCAACGGTACGATAAACAGCAGGAAATGCGAGGGATTGGCTTTGGTAAATGCGAGACTTGTAGCGACCACAGCATCCTTAGAATGAAACCCAGAGAATGCAACTGGGAGAATTCTCCGAGGGGAAAGTGCATCATCCAATGACTTCCTGTCCATTTTTCGAAGTTCTGATATCGAATCCGTCAGTTTAGATTCTTCATCTGTACTAATACCAATCTCTGCCAAGCGAGCAATGACCGTATCGCGGCCTTTTGACGCGATGGTTTCCTCAATCTGATCAGGTGTAGATTGCGGATCCCAGAGAGTCCAAACAGTACTCTCATTATTCAGGAAATAGTTGAGCAAACTTGCCGAGCCAGGAACTGCCAGACCGCTGATCGCAATCACGCCCACCAGCATCGTGAATGCTGTAATCGGCATCTTCCTCCACAGCCCGCCCATCTTTGGCATTTCCTGTTCGTGGTGGCAACCGTAGATCACACTGCCCGAGCACAGGAACATTAAAGACTTGAAGAACGCGTGGGTGATCAGATGAAACAATCCAGCCCCCCAGCCGAATACTCCCAGTCCCAGCATCATATAGCCGAGCTGGCTGATGGTTGAATAGGCCAGCACCTTTTTGATATCGGTTGCAACGACCGCAATCGTGGCTGCCAGGAACAGTGTAATACAACCTGCATACGCAATGGTCAGGAGGACTTCCTGCACAAACATCGGATAAAACCGCCCGACCAGATACACGCCCGCGGCAACCATCGTGGCGGAATGCACCAACGCGCTGACAGGAGTGGGCCCTTCCATCGCATCCGGAAGCCATGTCTGCAGCGGGAACTGAGCACTCTTGCCCACGCAGCCAGCAAACACACCAAGACCAGCGACTACCAACAATGAGTAGGGAATTGTCCGTTTACCAGATGGCTCCGAGGCTGTTACTGCGCCGATCTTTACATCGCCGGATTCAGCATCGCGGAGCACATTCCCGGACTCATCACGCGGCAGCATTTGAAACAAACCTGCCTGAATAACTTCACCATTCTCATTGACTGTTTCACCGAAGCGGAACGTGCCGAAGAAGGTCCACAGCACCATTAACCCAATGAGAAATCCAAAATCTCCCACGCGATTCATGATGAACGCTTTGTTCGCCGCGTTACTCGCCGACTTGCGCTCTGTATAGAATCCTATCAACAGGAAGCTGCAAATACCGACCAGCTCCCAGAACACAAACACCTGAAAAATATTACCCGCCAGCACCAGCCCAAGCATCGAAAAGCAGAAGAGCGACAGAAATGCAAAGAACCGATAATAGCGTCCCGGCCGATGCACATGATGTCCGTTCGCCAGGTGTGCATTGTGATCAACATACTCTTCAGTGAGTTCCTCAGACATGTAACCCATGGCAAACAAGTGAATGCAGGTCGCAATAAATGTCACCATCGTGAACATCACAAGCGTCAGGCTGTCGATGTAATAGTCGAGCGAAATATCCAGACTGCCGAAGCGGGCCAGGTAATACAGAGTCCCGGAAAAAACTGTCTGACCACGCTCCATCGCTGGGTCATGGGAAGTATGGGAGTCAGGCGAAACATGCGAGACTGCCGCATCACCAGTGTGTGCCTGACTCGTTTCATGATCAGCATGGGCTGGCTCAGCATGGTTTTCTGCATCATGCCCGGCATCCGCATGGGATGTCCCGTGAGTATCCGCCCCATGCAGCACGGTCCACTTATTGGAGCCGCCCCAGATCAACAGCGCGCTCAGGCTGCACACAAAACCGATGCCGATGCAGCCAACGGACATCCACGCAGCGACGCGACTCTTGCGAGATCCCCAGAAGCCACCGAAGATCTCAACTGCGAATCCGGCAAGCGGCAGCAGCCAGGCGATCATCAACAGGTTTCTTAGTGTTTCGCCAACCATGGGTATTCCAGAAAACCAGCGAGTGCTTAAATCCAACCAAATCCGAACATGTGCCGCGCCTCAGCCCTTGAGCTTGTTTGCCCGATCCACATCAATTGAGAGATAGTTGTTGTAGAAATTAAGAGCGATAGCCAGTGCGACAGCCGCTTCCGCCGCCGCAAGCACGATCACAAACAGTGAAATCACCTGGCCATCGAGCCCGAGGTCCGTGTACTTTGAGAAGGCGACAAAATTAACGTTGGCCCCATTCAGCACCAACTCCACCCCCATCAACACACCAATGCCGTTGCGTTTCGTCGCCATGCAGATCACGCCGCAGACAAAAAGTACAGCACCGACAAAAAGATAAGAATTAAGATCAGCCGTCATGGACGATCGCACCTGCAAAACAAACAGATTCAGATTTCAATTTCACTCAATTTGGCTGCACAGCCCGCCTTTTAGCCCGAGCCAGATACGCAGCACCGATCAAGACGACGAGCAGATGGACGGAGACAATTTCGAATGGCAGCAGGTAACCGGGGGTCAGGACATTTCCGTCCGTCGAACTGTCTTTGTCCGGGCGACTGCCAAGGAAACTCAACCCCAGCGGACGCAACGTATTGCCAGCCGCCACCACCTGACTCCCGGCTTCAATGGAGTGAGCCGTTGGCTTCCGCCATTCAACGCCATTTAAAGAGGCAAAAACCACGAACAGAAACAACAAGCCCACAAGACCACCCAGCACAATTTCCCCCGGCGACGTGGCGATCTTCAGATACGGCCCGCTCGCCGTGAGCATGACCCCAAACACCAGCAACACAAGTGTGCCACCGACATAGATCAGCAACTGAGCGGCACCCACAAAATCCGCGTTTGCCAGAAAGAACAAGGCCGACGTACTACCCAACGCAATGATCAGCCAGAACGCCATCCGAACAACCGTCTGACTGAACACGACAGCTACAGCACTCAGACAAGTCGCTGCCGCAAAAACCGTAAAGAGGAAGGATTCGCCACTCACCGCACAACTCCTTCCAGCTCAGCCTCATTAATCCGAGGAAAATTCATTCCGAGATCAACGCCTGATGCAGAAACTGCAGCGACATCTCCGCCACCTTCCCGAGTTTCCTGCAACCCTTCAGCAGCCCGATCACCGATGGGTGAATTCCACGTCGATCGCCCGGTTCCGGCAACCATCAAAATCGGCCACAACGCGGCTCCGAGAAACAAAAAACAACTGATAGGCACAAGGTATTTCAGGCAGGTCGTGATGACCTGATCAATTCGCAAACGAGGCAACGTCCAACGCAGCCAGACCTGAACAAACACCCCAAAACTGGCCTTCGCCGCAAACACACCCGCACCAATCACGTTTGCCAGATAACCGATCGCAGCAGCGCCACCGGTCCCGTCACTACCAGCACTTCGAGCGGCGTAAAGCGCCTGATCAATGGGAGCCAGGCCGGTATTCCACCCACCCAGAAACAGGATCGAAGCGATGCCACACACGGCGAACATGCTGGCATATTCGCCCATAAAGAAGAAGGACCACCGCATCCCACTGTATTCTGTGTGAAAACCACCAACCAGCTCACTCTCTGCTTCAGCCAGGTCGAACGGAGCCCGCTTGCAACTGGCAGTCGCCACCACAAAATACACAAAGAACGCAATAAACGTGAACGGATCGTGGAACATAAACCAATTGGTAAACCAGCCACGCTGCATCCCCCCGATTTCTCCGAGATTGAGAGACCCGGAGGCGATCACCGGCACCAGCGCGCAAATCGCCAGAGGAATTTCATAGCTCACCATTTGAGCTGCTTCACGCATACCACCAAACAGCGACCATTTCGACCCGCTCGAATACCCCGCCATGATGATCCCGAAAACTTCCAGCGACAGAATCGAGAGCATAATGAACAAACCACAATCGGCCGCCACAGCAACCCAGCCGTCACTAAACGGCAGAACCATAAACGCAGCGAACGACGAAACACACA
Source organism: Planctomycetaceae bacterium (assembly GCA_020426105.1). Classification (GTDB taxonomy): domain Bacteria; phylum Planctomycetota; class Planctomycetia; order Planctomycetales; family Planctomycetaceae; genus SXXK01. Next base: position 616 of record JAGQQS010000036.1, on the reverse strand, counting down.
CGATATAGGGCGCTGAACGAAACAGCATTCCGTCCGCAGCCGGGGGACAAAGATCCTCTTTTTGCACCAGCTTAATGCCGTCAGCCAGCGACTGCAGCCAGCCAAACAGGCCACCAACACGCGTCGGCCCAAGTCGATCCTGAATTCTTCCGGAGACTTTTCTCTCGAGCCAGATAAAGGCAAACGGAGAAACGGCAAAGACGTGAACAAGCAGCACCGCATGAATAATGGCGGCAATAACATACTGCCAACCACCGAACCGCTGAAAGTATTCGGCGATGGATTGAGCGGCGAACATCATGGATCACACACCCGCAAACAGGTCCAGCAGTTCGTGTCAGTTTGCGGCGGGCACGAACAACGAACCCACCCTGACGGCAACTGTGATAAAAATCGCCCCAACGACTGCAGTCATGCAATTACTGTCGCAACGATCGCTCCCACGGAGGCGACGAGACTATGACAAAACCAATTTCTCTCTGCAACCGACTGCAAACCGCTTTCGCCGGACGAAGCCGCGTTCCATTGCCTGAGACGAACCTCGAATTCAATTCTCGCCACTGGGAAGCAACGGCGACCCGCGTGATCGGAATCAAAACCAGATACTCCTTAAATC
>JAGQQS010000553.1 GCA_020426105.1 Planctomycetaceae bacterium | reverse complement strand
ATTGGCCATTGGTGATGGGGTTCTGGAAAGCACTCGACAAAGTCTTCCCGACAACTCGCTTGTAACGCGGCATTGGGGTCAAAGGCAATGGCAGTTAGCCGGAGACTTTGCAATCAGGCTACGGGTTTTATGTAGTGGCAGCATTATCCCGGCGAAATCGACGATCTGTCGGAAGTGAAAACCGAGATAATTGCAGGGGATCAGAGCGAATCAATCTGACAAGTTTGACTTTGCCGCGCCAGTCGCGAAAATTGCTGAATCGCCTGCAATGTCTCACCGCGGCGAATGTGACACTTTAGGAACAGGCCGCCAATTTGATGTTCGATGAATTTGAACAGTTTCAGAGATTTCGAGCCACCTGGAATGCGGTGCGGATTGAGCGTGCAGTAGAGCTGGGACTGTTCACCTTTGGTGACTCAGATCTTCCGTACTATCTGGTGACGTCTTCTGCCGCAAAGAATTCCGCTGGCAATAATGCGATGGTTAGAGTCCGGCGTGGTAACGTCACGGTGTCCCGGGCGCGAATCATCACGCCGGATACGATGCATCCCGAACTCCGCAATTTTTTCGAAGAACAGGAAGAGACAGGGCTGATTGAGTTCCTGATGTCCCGTACAGCGGCGTTTTCGAACCTCAAACTGAGCAATGAGTCCGGTCCGGAAAAAATCGTCACTGACACCGTCGAGGAGGCGGTGAGTCGATTGAATCGGCAACTCGATGATGAGGAAGAAGACCGCGTTGCAATCCTGTCTGCTCCTGCCGCCCTGGCGGGATTTGCCGTATTCAGGTACGCATCAGAGAGAATCCTGTCCAGCGCGCCGGGAAATATTCAGGAATTGCGGGAGCGGGGCCTGTTACCGTAGTACCCCCATTAGCGCATGTTGTCGTCCCAGCGAGACAGTCGGCACAAGTCGCTGTTGATCAGAAAGTCACGACAAGCCTGAGGACGAAAGTCGTAGTGGAGACAGCGATTGGTCTGCTGATTCAGCCAGACGCATGGAAGTAGCTCGAACTGCTGATCCGCGGCGATTCGTTCATGGATGGGAAGCATCCAGTCGGGCGGGACATCCAGAGCGAATTCTTCTCCGGGCTGAAAAGGAGGGATCGGAGTTCTGCGGCAGCAGGCCGAACACTGGTCGCATGATTCGACGATCGGCAGCGATTTAGTCATGACTGATGCTCACTGATGCTCAGGGATCTCTACGGCAGGTGCGGGGCTGGTTGATTCAGATGCCGAGCGGTGACTTCATTGAGTACTGTGCGCGCATAGTCTAAATCCGGCTTTAGCTCGAGCGCACGCTGCAGGTGTTCGAGTGCCAGTTCCGGTTGTTCCAGTCCCCGATATGCCATGCCGAGTTGCAGATGCAGGTGCGGGTTTTCACGATTGTCGTGCAGCGCCAACAGAAAGTGATCCCGGCTGTCTTCAAACTGTTGCTGATGCAGGAGCACACTTCCCAGTTCCAGATGGGTTGTTGCATTCTCCGGTGCCAGTTCCAGGGACTTTTGGAATTCCGTGATCGATTCGGCAAACTCGCCCAGACTGCGATGCAGCATGGCCAGATTAAAATGCACAACAGACTGATCCTGATAGCGATCGCCCACCGCCAGGCGAAGGCATTCCAGCGCACTTCGTGTGTGCTTTTCAACGCCGGCCGGGTTGCCGATCGCGGCCCAGCAGTCGCCCATTTTTATGTGGAGATCGGACATCTCAGACGGCTCAAAGGACTCCGGTGGCTTATTCGCGAGAGTAAGTTCAAAGAAATCAAGTGCCTCCCGAAACCGATATTGTTCCATCCGGATGCCGCCCAGGTGCAGCGATGCGAGCCAGCAGTCCGAATTATCTTCCAAGGTTGCCGTCCAGAGTGTCTCGCGATCACGATAATCAAAGCAGCGAACAAAGCTTAGACCGCTCAGGACGACGACGATCAGTGCAGCCATGATCTGCGCATTGCGTGGAGTCACGCCGCACCGCGCGAATGCCCGAATTCCCGACGTCGTCAGCAGCGCGATCATACTGATGCTGGCCAGATACTGAAAATGGTCGGCAACAAATGAAAACCTCATGGGATACAAATTGACGAATCCAAGCGCGGGTACCAGAGTCCCGCCGAACAACAGTGCTGCGGCCAGAGGACCACGTCCCCACCGCGATCGACCAGTCAGCAGTACCAGCAACAGAATGATCGCTGTCACCGGATACAAGGTTTGGACGACTGAACTCGAATCAATTTTCCAACGGTGATAGATGAACACCAGCGGATACGGCCAGGTGAGTTTCATCGCATAGAACCAGACCGCTCGCCCCGCAATCAAAACGCGTTCCCAGACCGTCCAGTTCCACTCCGCACCTTCTGCTCCGACATGTTGAGATTCCACATGAGCGGTGTGAAGTCCCGCGGCAACCCCCAGCAGGACAAATGGCAGCAGTGTCAGAACCTGTCGTCCTGTAATACGACCGTGTTTCCACCAGAGCACCACCAGGATGGCAGCCGGGAGCGACGCCGTTACGGATTTACTCAGCAGCGCCGCAGCAAAGCACAACATGGCCGCGGCGTAAAAAAAACAGCGTTTTCGAGGAGTTTCAGTCACGGTATCGCCAGGATGGAGATAGCGCCAGTACCCGTGAAACGCCAGAAGATAGAAAAATGCGGACAACACATTTTTCCGTTCTGTGATCCAGGCTACTGACTCAACGTGGACCGGGTGGACTCCAAAAATGATCGCCGCCCAGAATGCGCCACGGACGTTTAGTCGCAACAAAAGTCGGTACAGCAGTAAGGAATTCAGGGCATGCAAAAGTACATTATTGACGTGATATCCCAGCGGGTTGAGTTTCCAGAGGTGGTACTCGAGCCAGAACGAGGAAAAGACCATTGGGTAGTACTGCGGTGTGGCATCTGTCGATGTCCAAATCCGCCAAAGCCCCGACAGTGTTCGTAATTCCTTGTTTTCAGTCACATATTGTGGATCATCCCAGATGTAACCAGCACCGGTGACTGGCAGGTAGGTGATGAACACGAGAAGCAGCAGTAACCATGATTTTCGAGAGACGAAACCGGGCGCTTTGTCGGTCGTTGCGATCATCGAACTATCCGAGCCATCAAAACGGGATTCCGGGAACCTGCAGGGATTGCACACAGCCCCGGCAGGTTCCTCGGCTGTTCAATCCTGGCAGGCGATTGGCAAAATGCAATCCGAGTCAACTGAATTGAAAGCGGAACGGGATTTTACCAGTGAACTGAAAAATCTTCGATTTGCCGAATCGACTTGAACCCGGGCCGCAGGACGCCGATAATCGAGGGTTAAAACAGCTCACCTGTCACTGAAAGTTCTCACCGTATGCATCGCTTCAGTTCTACCGCAACCATCGGCCTGCTGGCGACGATGATGATCAGCAATGTCGCTGGCGACGAAATG
>JAGQQS010000552.1 GCA_020426105.1 Planctomycetaceae bacterium | reverse complement strand
GACAGCGAAATCCGCGACTGCACTCTGCAAGATGGTCTGTTGCTTGCCTCGTTGACACTGGCTACCGGGCTGGGTAGCCTATCCGTGGACATTCCTTCCGTTTTCGTTGTTACATCCAACAACGCCTTTCCCGCGTCAAATTGAGATCGCGTCATGTTGCTTCGGTGGGCTCCTGCGCTCCTTTCTGTTGTTTTCACAGCGAACTGCCTGGCCGCGGATGAAATTCCCGATTTTCCAGCAGCACAGATCGCCGTGTTCGAGTCGGAAATTGCGGGAATCCTGGAAGCGAACTGCCTGAAGTGCCACTCAGGCGAGAAGCCCAAAGGTGGGCTCGATCTGACGCGGCGTGCTGCCATTATTAAAGGTGGTGAATCCGGATCGGCGATTGATGCCGCAAATCCGGCGGAAAGTCTGCTTATCAAAGCGATTAATTACGACGGCTATGAAATGCCGCCCACCGGGCAATTGGCGCCGCACCAGATTGAATTGCTCTCCAACTGGGTCCGGAACGGACTTGCGTGGCCCAAAGACCTCACCGCTCTGCACGTCGAGGCTCCGCGCGAGCCGCCTCGCGTGAACGAAGAAACGAAGAAGCACTGGTCATTTCAACCGGTGCAGAAACCGAAGGTTCCCGATGTTAGCGGTGAGTGGGCCGTGAATGATATTGATCGCTTTATCCAGCATCAGCTGAAAAGTCAGGGATTGATTCCCAATGGTCCCGCCGGAGCCCGCGCGCTTGTACGGCGCGCCAGTTACGATTTGACGGGGCTGCCTCCGGAACCTGAGGTCGTTGAAGCCTTTGCCGCGAACCCCACGCCTCAGGCCTGGTCCGCGCTGATTGATCAACTTCTGGAATCACCGCACTACGGCGAACAGTGGGGCCGCCACTGGCTTGACCTTGTGCGCTATGCCGAGACCAACAGTTATGAACGCGACGGCGCTAAACCGTTTGTATGGCGATATCGTGACTATGTGATTCAGTCATTCAACGATGACAAACCGTACAATCAGTTCCTTACTGAACAACTTGCGGGTGACGAATTGCCTGCCAGGACGGCCGATTCAATCGTGGCCACGGGCTATTATCGACTGGGCCGCTGGGACGACGAACCAGCCGATCCTGAGCTCGCCTACTATGACGATCTGGATGATATTGTCACGACGACGGGCCAGACGATGCTCGGCCTGTCCATCAATTGTGCTCGCTGTCACGACCACAAGATTGATCCGATTCCGCAGACTGACTATTACAGTATGATTGCTTTTTTCCGCGGCGTAAAGCGCTACGGTCTGCGGTCGCACGAATCGGTTCTGGAAGCGTCGGTGATGGAAATTCCACAGCCGGAAGACAGTTCACTGCACGCAGCCGCGGTTGCTCAATATGAACGTGAGCTTGCGAAAATCGAAGTCGAGCTTGCAAAAATCGAACAGAAAGCGAAGGCGGATTTCACCGGCGTTGACAATGATGAATTTGCCTACGAAGAAAACCGCGTCCGACTGATCGAAAAGCGACAAGGCGGGCTGCTGACGGACAAAGAAGTTAACCAGTACAGGGGCCTGACAAATCGTCGCGACAAGCTGCGTGCAAATCGTCCCACCGGGATGGCGCAGGCATTGTGCGTGAAAGAGGACCTGGCGGGCATGAAGCCGACGTTCGTGCTGATGCGGGGAAATCCTTTGTCACCCGGTGTTGAAGTTCAGCCTGCGTATCCTTCAGTGCTTTCGCCGCCGGAGGCTGAGATTCCGCCACTTACTGACGGCGCCATGTCCAGTGGTCGCCGCACGGCATTGGCGAAGTGGATGACGAGCCCCTCGAACCCGCTGACCTCCCGCGTGCTGGTGAATCGTCTGTGGCAGTATCACTTTGGACGCGGGATTGTACGGACATCGAGTGATTTCGGGTTTCAGGGCAGCAAGCCGACGCATCCGGAACTGCTTGACTGGCTGGCAGCAACTTTTGTCGAAGGCGGCTGGTCGCTCAAGGCCATGCATCGGCTCATTATGAATTCGGCCGCGTATCAGATGAGTTCTGCCGGTCGCGAGGACGCCTCTGCAAAAGACGCCACAAACGACCACTTCTGGCGGTTCGATATGCGGCGCCTTTCCGCTGAGGAGATTCGTGATTCTATTCTGTGGGCCAACGGGACGCTGAATGCCGATCGCATGTATGGTCCGTCGATCTACACCGAGATCCCGGCAGAAGTCAAAGCCGGACAGTCGCAACCGGGTTCCGGCTGGGGTAAATCTTCGCCGGAGGATGAGGCCCGCCGGAGTGTGTATATCCATGTGAAACGCTCGCTGCTCGATCCGATTCTGGAAAGCTTCGACATGGCAGACACGGATCAGACTTGTCCGGTGCGATTTGCAACGACACAGCCAACTCAGGCGCTGGGGCTTTTGAACAGCGACTTTATTCTGCAGCAGGCATCCCTGTTTAGCGACATGCTGCAGAAGAAGTATCCGGATTCCCTGGATGCTCAGGTCAAAGCGGCCCTGGAACGCACCACACAACGCCCGGCGACCGACACTGAAGTGGCCCGGGGTCTTGAAATGATCGCGATGCTTCAGCGTGACGAGAATATGAGTGTCGATCAGGCCAGAAAATATTTTTGCCTGATGGCATTGAACCTGAACGAGTTTATTTATCTGGATTGATCATGACAACCAAAAACTTCTGCGGACGTACGCGACGTGAAATGCTGTGGCAGACGGGTTCCGGATTCGCGGGACTCGCCATGACCGCCATGATGGAACGTGATGGGTTTCTCAACAGCCAGAGCGTCGCTGCCGATGGCGTGACAGAATTCAAAAACCCGCTGGCGCCGAAAGAGCCGCATTTTGCCCCGAAGGCAAAGAACGTCATCTTTCTGTACATGTATGGCGGTCCAAGTCAGGTGGATACGTTTGACTACAAGCCATCCATGTATGGCATGGATGGCAAGACGATCGAAGTGAAGACCTTCGGTCGCGGCGGTCACCGGAACCAGGGGCGAATCGTTGAACCTCGCTGGAAATTCAAACAGTACGGCGAATGCGGCAAGTGGATCAGCGATCTGTTTCCGCATCTGGGAACATGTGCGGACGACATCGCTTTTATTCATTCGATGACGGCTGACTCACCGATTCATGGTTCCGCGATGCTGATGATGAATTCCGGCCGAGTGCTCAGCGGGCATCCGTGCATCGGGTCATGGGCCAACTATGGCCTGGGCAGCGTCAATGAAGACCTGCCGGGCTTTGTGGTGATGCTTGATCCGCGGGGTGGCCCGATCAGCGGCTCCAA
>JAGQQS010000551.1 GCA_020426105.1 Planctomycetaceae bacterium | reverse complement strand
CGGAACTGCTGGACTGGCTGGCTCAGGAACTGATCCGGGGCGACTGGTCACTCAAAACCATGCATCGCACGATCATGTTATCCGCGACATGGCAGATGAGTAGCCGAATTCGTGATGACTATGTGGCGCAGGATCCGGAGAACGTACTGTTGTGGCGTCAGAATCGAAGGCGTCTTGAAGCAGAGCCCGTCCGTGATTCGATCCTGTACGTAGGTGGCGGACTGGACCTGACGATCGGTGGGGCCGTGGGTGACGTGAACGCAAACCGGCGGGCCATCTATCTGCCGGTCAACCGTGCGGCGTTATACGAAATGTTTTCCACGTTTGATTATGTTGAAACGGCAAACCATATTGAACAGCGGCCTACAACCACCGTCCCCAACCAGGCACTGTTTCTGATGAACAGCACTGCGGTACATGAACAATCCCGGCAGCTGATTGAACAAATGGCGACGAGCGATGCTGTTAAACCGCTCAATGCTATGGGATCGGTTGTGTCTGAGCTTTTCGAGCGTCTCTATGCTCGTCAACCAGAAAACGATGAAATTGCACGGTCGATCGAGTTTTTGAAACAAACCGAAACCGCTTTGTCGGATGTTAGTGATGTTCGTGAACGTCGCCTCCAGGCCTGGGCCGCGTTGTGTCGAACATTGATGGCGGGGAATGAGTTCATTTATGTCGAGTAAAGTCGTTTCAATTGAGGACTGGCAATCTCAGAGGGTGGCGTACTTATGAGACCCTTCAACCGACGTCAAATGCTGCACAGCTGCGGTGCCGGGTTCGGCTCACTCGCACTCCAGACGCTGCTGATGCGAACGGCGTCAGCAGATTCGTCTGGCATCGCAGCGCAGAATCCCCTGGCAGGGCATGCCGGACATTTTCCCGCTCGAGCGAAGCGCGTCATCTTTCTGTTCATGCATGGTGGACCCTCGCACGTCGATACTTTCGATTATAAACCTGAACTCAGCAGACTCGACGGCAAACCGCTGCCGATTGAAAAGCCGCGGATCCAGTTCGCCCAGACAGGCAATCTGTTGCGCAGTCCCTGGAAGTTCCGACAGTATGGCCAATCCGGCGCGTGGGTCAGCGATCTGTTTCCGCATGTAGGCCGGTGCGTCGATGACATCACATTCATCAAGTCGATTCACGGATCTAACGAAGCTCACGGCGGAGCGCTGCTCAAGATTAATACGGGCTCAGACACGTTTGTTCGCCCCAGTATGGGTGCCTGGATCAGCTATGGTCTGGGCACGGAAAATGAAAGTCTGCCGAGCTTTGTGACGATCAATCCAACCCTGGGACACGGAGGCGTCAGGAATTTTGGATCGGCGTTTCTGCCACCGATTCATCAGGCCACGCGGATCGCCACGTCACGGCATGACGGCAAAACGACGGCACAGATTCAGAATCTCACGCATCCTCAGTCAAAACGTGATGTACAACAATTGCAGCTTGGACTGCTGAAAGATCTCAATATTCTGCATCAGACGGCTGATCCGGCGTCCGCGATCGACTCAGAACTCAACGCACGCATTGATTCGTTTGAGCTGGCTTTTCGGATGCAGACCGAAGCTCCTGAAATCTTTGATTTGTCGGGCGAGACGGAATCTGTTCAGAAGCTGTATGGTATCGATGAGGAATCAACGAGTAATTTCGGAACGCAGTGCCTGCTCGCACGGCGATTGTCTGAATCCGGGGTACGATTCGTGCAGGTGTCACATGCCTACTGGGATCAGCATTCAGAGCTGAAGGAAGAACATACTCGCCTCGCCAAAGAGGTTGATAAGCCAATCGCAGGACTCCTGCAGGACCTGAAACAAAGAGGACTTCTCGACGACACGTTACTTATCTGGGGTGCTGAATTTGGACGGACGCCAACAGCTCAAGGCACAAATGGCCGGGATCACAATCCTCATGCGTTTACGTACTGGATGGCTGGCGGTGGTGTGAAATCCGGCTTCAGCTTCGGCGAATCGGACGATTTCGGCTTTTACGCCGCGCGCGACAAAGTTCACGTCCACGACCTGCATGCCACGATCCTGCACATTCTGGGACTTGACCACGAACGACTCACGTTCCACTATGGCGGCCGCGATTTTCGCCTGACCGATGTTGATGGGCATGTTGTGGATCAGATATTTGCATGACCCGGAATTTTCCGGCACCATTTTTTACGGTGCATCCCGGTGTCTCCAGAGTTCTGTCGCCCTTTTTCAATGCTGCTGCAGTCCGAGCAGTCGCGTGCGAATTCTATGGCGGAGATCGATCGTATCATCTGATCCGCGACCGCCGCCATCACTGATTTGTGCGGCCAGGATGCGATCCCGCTCGGCTTCCACAACCGTCGCGAGATCGCTGAGTTCGGCCTGCGTGGCGATTCCGAGGCATTCGTTCAGGACGGCAATTTGCACGAGTCGATTTCCGATAGAGCTGATGGTATCAGCGACTTGCGGCAGTAACCGCCCGATCACGTGCGTGTTGTCGCCGTTTGACACAAGTATTTTTGCGGCAAGTACCAGCGATACCTCGGGCGATGATCTTAGTGTCTGCGGCACTGCAGCCGTGATGGGTTCAGCGCCGGGTTCAGAAGTATGAGGACGCACTTTTAACGCACTGACGGTATTCGCGAATGCGTCAAAATGTTCGCGGTTGTTCAAATGCAGGGCAAGCGACAGACTGACGGCAAGCAATGATGCCGGAGGAGACTCCTGTTCTGACAATTGCTGCATGGCGTCCTTCAGAGTCGCCTGCTGGGCGTCATCGAACGTTACCTTGCCGATGGCGGTGTGAATCGCGCTGTTCACACGCAGCGATTTAAGGGCAGAAATATCGCGACATCTGGGATCGGTCGTTCCGGTCAGTTCCAGGAGAATGTCCGAATAGCTGTTGTCCATTTCGGACGTTCTATTCGCAGGAGTCGTTTGTTCTACGGCGATTTCAAACCACGCCACAAGTTTGTCCGCGGAAATCTGCTGCCGCGCCCAGCGTTGAGAGGCGTTAAATCGGGATTTAAATGCGACGGCCTTGTCATCATCAAGGTCACGGGTGAATTCATCAATGTCATGGGACGTGACGTTCAACAGCAGTCGAGCGCCTTCAATTGGAAATCCTGAGTGCTGGATCTTTTCGCCGGCCTGAAGCAGCTCGCGGATCGATTCCACTCCATTGGCGCGGTCGGCTCCGGTGCCGGTCAGAAGACGCTTAACGCGTTGATTAAGAATATCGCGCGCCAGATCCGTTCGACTTAGCAGCAAGTAAACAGCCCCAAGCTCTTCCAGGCTTCTATCTGCCAGTTGATGGTCCATGGGTATCCTGGAAACAACAAATTCCAGAATCCTCTGCCGAGTGATGTCCCAGTCACTGCCGATGCTCTTCAGCCTCTCGTTCAGAGCCATCAGTAAGTCCAATGATCCCGGAGAGGTCTCGCCCTCGCTGAGGAGCGGAATCATTCGAGATTCAACTTCGGAGTGTTTTCCGAGACGCGCATCAAGGTAGACCAACACGGCGTCCGCTGCCTGGGTATCGAAGGCGGACCGCATCTTAATCGTAGGCTGCACATCCCCCGATGGAGGATGAAGCAGGCCATCTTCCGCAGTCACACCGGAATCGGCAGACTGACGCCGAGGCTTTTGCCAGGAACTGACGACGTGATGGAGCGACTTCAGGCTGGACGGCTGTTGTATGCCCTGCAGCAGGAGAAATGTTTCATTGCACCTGCTGAAATCAATGAATGCCTGATGCGATTCGAGTTCAGCCCGGATCGAGAGCAACAAATCTTCTTCCGGAACGACATCCGGCCGGGCGAGAAAGCCCCCGATTGTCAGACGACGAGTCTTCCCGGATGCCAGCAGCTTTGCGACTGAATCCCTGACAATATCCTCACTTCCACCCGCATGAGCCAGTTCAGCGATTATGTTGATGATCAGACCAGCATGTTCATCCCAAAACTCCGGTTTCAGGCTCAGTACCGCAGTAAGAAAATCGGCCTGCCTTTTTGCGCGTTCAAACGCCTGCACGTACGTTTCCATTTCGTCTGAGAACGCAGCCGGATCGTCCTGCAGAATTGTGAGGTAGATATCACACGCGCCGCTGACGTCGCCACTGCGTTCCAGTTCGACGGCTTTGGCCTTCAGGCTGGGCGGTGCCTTCTTCGACAAGAGGGCAATCCGGTCCCGTTTTGCCGACAGCAGATCCCATTGTTCGGCCGCCTCGTGAAACTCGGCCAGGATTTCGAGGAGTTCGACGGATTCTGGCGCCTGGGCCAGCATGGCTTCATATCGATCAATCAGGGGCTGCAGTCGGTTCAATTTTCCCAGCGCCCGGATCGCCTGCAAGCGCTCTCCCCCATCATCGCGGTCGTCATCCGGACGGTGTCCTGAGAAGAGTGATCCACCGGAGGCCATTTTCAAAAGCTCCCACGCCACCTCGCCAGCCAGTTCGTTTTTTCCCAATGCGATGTTTGTCTGCAGCAATTCCCCAAGAATAGACTGTCGATCCTGAACACCGCGACCGAAACGCGTCTGGATCGCGGCTGCTTTGTCCTGCATACCAAGCTTGTCCAGCATTGGAATCAGATTTCGCTGTTGATCCATGTTCAAGGGCAAACCGAATAACCTTTCGGCGGCCAATGTACATCTGTCCGAGGGCCCGTCGGGCAGGAGTTGTTGCAGCACAAATTCTTCGCGCGCGATCTGTCGTGCCGCATCGGTGAGATTCATGGCATCCAGCAGGAGAATCGCCTCATTCGTCCAACCCTGCCGGGCGGCCTTCTGCGCGATGAGAAACCGCAGGCTTTGATCTTCCGGATCCACTTCGGCCGCATCGATCAGAGCTGCGACGACGGTAACTTCGTCGTTGAGCTGACCCGCCAGTTCAGCCAGAATCAGATGTAAATTAATTCGTTCTGAAGCAGCTGAAGGGGCAGATTCAAACTTGAGGCGGCACCAGTCTCTGACACGATGTTCGGCATGTGCTGCCACCAGATATCGGATACAGTCAACAAGTGTGACGCCTGCCGTTTCACCAAGACGATCATTCAAGATCTCCGGCAATGTCATGAATCCTGCCGCCTGGGCATGCCGACCTGGACGTCCTGTCGAAGATCCACACATGGCCCAGAATTCAAGCATGACCATGAGGCTCTCAGGATCATGCTGCA
>JAGQQS010000550.1 GCA_020426105.1 Planctomycetaceae bacterium | reverse complement strand
TCACAAAAATACTTCACAGCGTTGCGGGTTAGGGGGAGGGGGAATTGAACATTATTTCTTCAGCGGCGTATTACTCACTGGCAGCCCCCATCCAGCCTGTCGGCCACCTTCTCCCCCGATTTCGGGGGAGAAGGGACATAGTCGAGTCGCTGAAAACGGGTAAGTCCTGTTCTGCCACTTGCCTCAGGCTTTCAGCACTCTATTTTCTTCGAACCTAAGCCTGACGATCCCGTCAATGGATTTACCTGCCCTCCGGGCCTGAATCGCAAGCTGCGTATTTGAAATGCTGTACAATTCCACGCATATCGTCGCATTTTCCGACAAAGCCAGAATCCGCCCTGTGAAGACATACGTGCTCTTTGGGTAGTTTCAATTCGGTTGATCGTCTGAAGCCGTCTCCACGTGGGGCGAGATGGACAAAATTCCGGGAGGTCACGCGTCTGCCCGGATAGTCGGAACAAGGTGCGGTTTCGGAGGAAAACTACACGTTTTTCCCGCTTTTCGACGCCGCAATCTGATTTCGTCCGCATCTCCCTGACCACGAACTACCGTTTTTTGATCCGAAATGCCGCGCCATGCGTTTGCGCTTATTCCGGTGTTTTATTGTAGATTGTTCCTGTGTCCAGAATCTGACGCTGTCCTTTGAGGATCGCTTGGCGGGAGTTTCGTGTATGTCTAACCTCACACGTTCAAACTATGAGCAGCGTAAAACGGGAGTCGGACTGCTGGCAGTCATGTTGCTGTCCGGAATCGTCGTCGCCTTTAGCTGGATGATTTACTCCAGCTTCAGGATCGATGTCGGCAGCGGTGAAATCGCGGTTCTGACACATAAGGTGGGCGTCGATCTGACCAACGGTCAGGAAGTCGCCCCCGACGAAACATACAAGGGCATTCAGCAAAAAGTGCTCACAGAAGGTCGCTATTTCTACAACCCCTATGCGTGGTCGTGGGAGGTTGTCAGGCAGACAGAAATCATGTCTGGCGAAATGGGTGTGATGATCAGTCTGACGGGTGATGACCTGGGATACGGAGAATACCTTGCTCGTGTGGATGCCGCAGGAAATGCCACAACGAAAGGAATCATGCCGGGCGTTTTGAATCCCGGTCGTTACCCGATTAATCCTTATTTGTACTCCGTCGAAATTCATAAGCCTGTCACGATTCCAGCGGGGTTTAAGGGGGTGATCACGAGTCTTGCCGCGCCACTGGCTGTAGAGCCCAATCGGTTACTCGTGGCCGAAGGGGAACGCGGCGTTCAAAACAAGACACTGGAACCGGGGACACACTATCTGAGTCCCTATGTCTATCGCGTGGACCTCGTTGATTGTCGAAGTCAGCGATTCAATCTTGGCGAAGAAGGCGATATGGGGTTCCCCTCGAAGGACGGATTCTGGGTGAGTCTTGATGGAGTCATCGAATTCCGGGTAAATCCGGAAAAAGCGGCTGAGGTTTATGTCCTGTTCAATCAAACCGGCAACGGTCCGGCCATCGACGAAGAAATCGTGCATACCGTGATTATGCCGAACGCCCGCAGTTTTTGTCGCTTGCAGGGCTCGAATTCTTCCGGTCGCGAGTTTATCCAGGGACAGACTCGCAAGGATTTCCAGGAAGCGTTCGAGATTTCGATGCGTGAAGCCTGCCAGCCGCTTGGGATTGAAATCATCCAGGCGCTGATCACGCGTATCCGTCCTCCCGAACAAATCGCCCTGCCGGTGCGAACACGAGAGATCGCGAAGCAGCAGGAGTTGCAGTACAAGCAGCAGACCCTGCAGCAGGAATCGGAACAGAAACTTGCGGTGGGTAAAGCGCTGGTGGATCAGAAGCAAGCACTTGTGGCGGCGGATCAGAAAGTTGTTCAGATCACGACAAGGGCCATGCAGGAACAGCAGGTGGCACTGACCAAAGCCAACGAGAATCTGGCTGTGGCGCAGTTGAAGCTTGATGCTTCGATTGATGAGGCGGCAGCGGCCACCGCGCGGGGCAAGGCCGCGGCCGATGTCGTGCGGTTTGATAACGAAGCCGAAGCGGCAGGCTGGAAGAAAGCAGTGGACGCCTTTGGCGGAGATGGCAAAGGATATGCTCAGTATGTGATGTTTGAAAAGCTCTCGTCATCGTACCGCCGCATTATGGTCAATACAGCGGACAGTCCCATCATGAAGATTTTCGAATCCTTTAACGACACCAACACAGCCGCCCGTTCAGCTGTTCCGGCGCATGCGCCGGAAACTATCCCACCGGCGATACCTGCTCAGGTCACAGCGCCAAATCCAGCGGCCGAGGCCACAGCACCGTCGGCGGTCGCAGACACACCGTCACCCGAATCAATTTCTCCGGCGGCGGAAGTAACGCCGCCCGCGCAAGCGGAACCTGAAGCAGAATAAGACACGCCGGAAAATACCGTCGTCACGCCCTGTCATCCATTCGGTTCAGTCCGCCCCAGCGATTCAAAGGCAGATAGTTTTATGAATACAACTGCAGAAAACCTCCGATCTCGTTTTGGATTGATCGTACCCGTTGTCGTTGCGTTAATCCTTGGGGTCGAACTGTTTCAATGGACGTTCAATCGGGTCTATGTCCCACAGGGACACAGTTTAGTGTTACGCTATAAAGGACCACCGCTGCCGTTTTTGCCTGGCAATCGACCAGTCGCGCAGCCGGGCCAGTTTGCCAAAGTTGATGAAAACGGGCGGCCACTCGAAATCGGGATTCTGAAGCAAATGCGCGGGCCCGGACGTCACTTTGTATGGATCGGATGGTGGGAAACAAAGTTGATTCCCGATGTCGTCGTCAAACCTGGCCAGGTCGCCGTCGTGTCCAGCAAAATGGGTGAGGACCTGAAGAACGGTCAGTTCCTGGTCGATGGGGATCTGGACGAGACTACGCAGAAGGGCATCCTCCGCAAAGTGTTCGGACCAGGAACGTACCGCATCAACGACTATGCATACAACGTGAAAGTTATTGAAGAAGAGACCATCAATTCGGACCTGCAGGTCAAACATGCAGGCTGGGTGTCCATTCCGACGGGCTATGTCGGGGTGGTGACTAACCTGACAGACAATCCGATTACGAAAGCGGTCGCCGGGATTCAGGAAAAGGTACTGCAGCCGGGGTTGTATCCTGTGAATCCCAACGAGCAGCATGTTGATATCGTCGGCATCGGCTTCGCTGAAAAATCGGTGAAAACCAATCTCAAAAGTCTGGACGGTGTTCCCATTCTGGATGAGAGCGGGGAACCCGCGGTACTGGACGACGAAAGTGGAATCTCCTTCCCTTCGAACGATGGTTTCAGGATTCATATGGACTTCACGGCTGTCTGGGGCATTATGCCGGATCAGGCTGCGGATGTGATTCGAAAGTTTGGCACGCTTGATGCCGTTGAAGCAAAAGTCGTTGTCCCGCAGATCGAGAGCATCTGCAGAAACCAGGGATCATCTCTGGGGGCCGTCGATCTGCTGGTGGGTGACACGCGACGCAAATTTCAGGAACAGGTTTCCGACGCGTTCGAAAAGATACTTGAAGATAAAGGGTTGACGCTGCTGCATGGATTCGTGCGCAATATTCATATTCCCCTGGATGTGCGTGAGCCGATTCAGCAGAAATTTGTCGCGGACGAGCTCAAGCTGACACGCGACCAGGAATTGCTGACGGCCGGTACTGAAGCGACGCTGCGTGAAGCCGAGAAAAAAGTTGAACTTGAAACGGAGCGGATCAAGGCAGAGACCATGAAGCTGGTGGCTCAGGCGGAAGCGGAAGGCGAAAAACAGGCAGAAGAAACGAAGGCTGAAACCCTGAAGCTGTCTGCTGCCATCGCACGCAAGACGGCAGAACTTGAAGCCGAAGCCAGTGTAATCCTTGGTAAAGCCAAGGCCGGTGCGAAGCAGCTGGAAGCGGAAGCGAAATCAGAATTGTTCACGCTGGCCGTAACTGCTTTCGGATCCGGTTCGGCCTATAATCAATGGACGTTCGCCACCGGACTTCCGGAGGACGTCCAGCTGGATACACTTTATGCTGGAGAGGGCACGTTTTGGACGGACCTCAAGGGCTTCACAGATGTCATGACAGGTCGTCAGACGATGGAGCAGCAGAAGGCAACTAAGTTGAAATGAAACTCTTTAAAGTCCACCAAAAACTGGTTTCCAGGCCGCTGTCCGACATTGCAGAGGCCGTCCATCGGCAACTGTCATCGCAGAATTTGTCGGTGCCCCAGGGGGATGTTGCCATCACGGTCGGCAGTCGTGGTATTCGCAATCTGCCGCTCATTATCAGGGCCTGCGGTGACTGGCTCCGCGACCACGGTGCAACACCGTTTATTGTTCCGGCGATGGGTTCACACAATGGAGCAACCGCCGAGGGCCAACGGCAGATGGTCGAGTCCCTCGGAGTAACGGAAGCTGCAATGAACATGCCCATTCGCAGCAGCATGGAAGTCGTTCAGGTCGGTGAAGTTCGCACGGGCGCGGTTTATATGGATCGCTATTGCTCGGAAGCGTCCGGCGTTCTGGTCGTGAATCGCGTCAAGCTGCATACCTGCTTCTCGGGCCCGATCCAGAGTGGTCTCACAAAGATGATGGTTGTCGGTATGGGGAAGATTCGCTCGGCGCAGACGTTTCATTCCGCACGGGCGGCGGCGATGAAGGACATGCTGCTGGAGATGGGGCAATGTGTGCTGAATTCCGGCAGGATTCTCGCCGGCCTCGCAATCCTCGAAGATGGGTTCGACCAAACGGCCGAACTGCACGCCATCCGTCCCGCCGACATCCTGCAGCGCGAGATTGAATTGCTGCATCATCACCGCTCCTACTTTCCTCGCCTGCCCGTGGACGATCTCAATGTACTGATCGTTGAGTCGATCGGCAAAACCTACAGCGGTACCGGAATGGATACCAACGTGATTGGTCGGCGGGGCATTGCGGGCTTTGAAGACCTGACGACACCTCGTATTCGCACAATCGGAGCACTGTCACTGAATCCTGCGTCTCAGGGCAACGCCATCGGAGTCGGGCTGGCGGATTTCATCACGCAGCGGCTGCGATCTGAGATCAATGAACACAAGACGCTCATTAATACGCTCACAACCGGAGATATGGACCGTGCCAAAATTCCGGCGACTCTCCCGGATGATGAAACGCTGATTCGCACGCTGAAAGATCGCTTCGGACCTCAACGATGGATGTTTATCCCAAATACTCTGGATCTGGGTGAGCTTTATGTTTCTGAGGACCTTGCTGCTGAAGTCGCGGCCAACCCTGTTTGCCAGGTCGCCTCAAAACATGTGCCGTTGGTCTGCGAAAATGGTCGCCTCGCGTTGACATTCGCCGACGCGTAATCGGAAATGCGTGTTCCTGATCGGCATTCGATTGACGGACGCTGCGATGGTCTTCATCCTACGTCTTTTGGGAGCAACTGTTCATGACCGTGCGAGGTGTTCGTGGTGCAACGACTGTTGAATCAGACGATCCGGCGCTGATCCGTGCCGCGGCTCGGGAATTGATGGAAGAAATCCTGCGCCGCAACCAGATCACCGATTTTGACGACGTCATCTCGGCCATCTTTACCACGACGGCAGATCTGGTCTCTACATTTCCCGCTGAGGCCGCGCGGGCCATGGGGATGAGTCAGGTACCGCTCCTGTGTGCCCAGGAAATTCCGGTAACCGGTTCCATGCCGCGCTGCATTCGCGTACTCCTGCACATCAACTCAGATCGTACACCGAAAGAGATTGAACATGTCTACCTGCGTGATGCCCAGAAGCTCCGTCCGGATCTGAAAAGCGCCCAGTAGACTGGGAGTCTGAATTTCGATTGAATCCGTCAGAAACTGAAAAGTCGCTCTCGCCATGCTGGAAAATGTCGAATCTCCCGCCTCCAGATTTCTCGCAGCGAGGTCCTTTGCTGTTGCCGGTGCGTCTCGCGACCGTTCAAGGTACGGCAACAAAGTTTTCCAGACGCTCATCGCATCGGGCCGCACCGTCTATCCACTGAATCCCTCAGCGGCTGAAGTTGAAAGCCACCCGGCATACGCCTCGATCTCTCTCCTGCCCGAAGTTCCCGAGTCTCTTTCGATCGTCACGCCTCCCCACGTCACGCGTGAAGTGATCCGACAGGCGATCGCCGCCGGGGTCCGGAACATCTGGATGCAACCCGGTGCGGAGGACGCGGAGGGCAGTCAACTGGCTCGCGACGCCGGACTCAATGTCATCGATGACGGAAGCTGTGTACTTGTCGCGATGGCGTTTGAACGGTCTTCCTAGCGTTAGGGCGGAATGGAGAACCTGTCGAGACGCGGGGCGAACAATCGGAGTTTCAGGAGAACAGAAACAGCGAAAACCCACTCATCCGGTCTGTTGGCCACCTCCTCCTTCGAGAGATCGTGCGCCTTTTAAATCAATAATGTAGAACAGGAGTTCAGGGCATCTGACACGATCAGAATTTCGATCCCCCAATGTCAACGCTGTGAATCATTTTTGTGAGGCTTTTTTGGTGA
>JAGQQS010000549.1 GCA_020426105.1 Planctomycetaceae bacterium | reverse complement strand
TGGCTTGTCGTCATTCGAAGCTCGATTTGGACGTCATCACTAATACTGCCGACTGCAATTTCGAATTGCCGATTCAGAATTTCTGCTCCAGCAACAGGTTTTCGATATGTCCGGTGAAGTCGCAGAGGAAGATTTTCCATCCCCCGGTTATGCCTGGTATGTCGTCGCTGTGCTGACCCTGGCGTATGTCTTTTCGTTCGTCGATCGTCAGATCATGAGTTTTCTCGTTGGGCCGATCCGACGGGACCTGGAGATCAGCGATACGCAAATGAGTTTGCTGATGGGCCTCAGCTTCGCCGTATTCTATACGCTCTTTGGGATTCCACTGGGACGACTTGCCGATACGCGAAGTCGTCGAGCAATCATCGCTGTCGGCATCGCCTTCTGGAGTATCACCACTGCAGGATGTGGACTTGCGAAAAAATTCTTCGACCTCGCTATCATGCGAATGGGCGTGGGTGTTGGCGAAGCCACGTTGTCGCCGGCCGCGTATTCCCTGATCGCCGACTATTTTCCGCCAAGTCGCCGATCGACCGCGATGAGTGTGTATTCGATGGGCATCTATATCGGATCCGGGCTGGCTTTTATTCTGGGAGGTTTCGTCGTCCAGTTTGCTTCCCAGCAGGAGAGCTTTACTTTTCCGTTAATCGGGGACGTACGTTCATGGCAATTTGTGTTTTTCATCGTGGGGCTTCCCGGTCTGCTCGTGGCGCTGCTGCTGTTGACGGTCCGTGAGCCGGCACGCCGGAGTGGAGTGAAACATGTTCAGCGCGCATCGCGGGCGGCCACCATCACGGAAACCAAAGCCTACGTGGCCGACAATCGGAGCACGTTTCTGTGTCTTAATTTTGGAATCGCGTTGCTCACACTAAGTGCCTACGCCGGCACTTCATGGATACCTTCGATGTTCATTCGTCGGTTTGAATGGAGTCAGGGAAAAACCGGATTGGTTTATGGATCAATCATGGCGATCAGTGGAACACTGGGTGTCCTTGCGGGTGGCTGGGTGGCAGATTGGTGGAGTCGGCGAGGATGTGTGGATGCAACTGTGAGGGTCGCGTGGCTGGGCACGATTTGTGTCCTGCCGTTTGGCATCCTGTACCCGCTCGCGTCGACCGGTGAAATGACAGCCCTGTTGTTGATTCCGACCACGTTTTTTGGGAGCATGCCGTACGGAGTTGCTCCGGCAGCAATTCAGCAGATGATGCCCAATACAATGCGAGCTCAGGCAACCTCGATTTATCTGTTTGTGATCAATATTATCGGCATGGGACTGGGGCCAACGGCAGCCGCTCTGCTTACGGAGTACGTGTTTGAGAACCCTAAATCAGTGAACTACTCATTGCTGATCGTGGGTGTCTCGGCCTATGTTTCGGCGATTGTCCTGCTGGGGATCTGCCTGAAAAATTATCGCGCCAGTCTAAAATATCTTGAGGACTGGAATCAGTCTGAGCTTTACAGAGTTTGAAGTCGTCGTAACACAAGGCCTGTCATGCGAAACACAATCCTGCCCCGAGTCTGCTTTTTATGTCTGGTACTGTTTTCCTGTTTTCCACAGGCATTAATTGCGTATGAGGACGTGACGCTGGAAAACGTCGAATCGCCCGTTCCAAATAAGGCTGACGAACCTGTGGCCAGGGAAATGTCGCTGGAGAAGGCCGCTCATTTTCTTGATTCAGCCGCCTTGACATGGCAGAAGGAACGAAAATGCTTTACGTGCCACACGAACTTCGCGTATCTCTATGCTCGACCTGCAATCTCAGCAAAAGTTACGGCACACCAGCAGGTCCGCGCGTTTGCGGAGGAACTTGTACAAACTCGATGGCCCGATCAGGGGCCTCGGTGGGACGCAGAAATCGTGGCTGCAGCTGCAGCTCTTGCATTCAACGATTCGGCGACTTCGGGAAAACTGCAGGAGGCATCACGCACAGCCCTCGATCGCATGTGGACCGTTCAACAGGAAGACGGCGGCTTCAGTTGGCTAAAGTGCGATTGGCCACCCATGGAATCTGACGACCATTATGGCGTCACGCTGGCTGCAATTGCCGTCGGCGTTGCTCCGGACAATTACGCATCAACGCCGGCAGCGGAAAAAGGAATGCAGGGGATTCGGCGCTGGCTGAA
This sequence comes from Planctomycetaceae bacterium, assembly GCA_020426105.1. GTDB lineage: Bacteria > Planctomycetota > Planctomycetia > Planctomycetales > Planctomycetaceae > SXXK01. The sequence continues at coordinate 3,677 of JAGQQS010000549.1, read as the reverse complement.
TGCCAATGCTCCGCCGACATTGCATCATCAGGCGATGCTGCTGTGGGCAAACAGTTATACTCCTGATCTGCTCTCCCCTGAACAGAAATCTGCAACAATTCAGCAACTGACGGCTTTGCAGAAATCAGACGGCGGCTGGGCTCTCGCAACACTCGGCAACTGGGAACGCGGTGATGACCTGCAACAGGACACAGAGCACAGTGATGGTTACGGAACTGGCTTTGTTCTGTATGCTCTACGGCGAGCTGGCGTGGAATTATCGCACGATGCTGTTCAGCGAGGTGTCAAATGGCTGAAGTCTAACCAGCGCGAGAGCGGCCGCTGGTATACGCGATCGTTGTTCAAGGATAACCATCATTTCATCAGTCATGCCGGTACCGCCATGGCCGTCATGGCGCTGAAGCAGTGTGAAGAACCAGCAGTAGGACGCGTTGATTAACCGTAAGATCAGATCCGTTGTGTTGTGTTGTGTTGTGTTGTGTTGTGTTGTGTGTGCCTGTGCTATCGGAAACAGAGCTTGCCCCGCAGGAGCTTTTAACCATTGTCAGGCGAGGACGTCTTTCAGCACGACTCCATGAACATCGGTCAGTCGCATATCGCGTCCACTGAAGCGATACGTGAGTCGCTCATGGTCAATCCCCGTTAGATGCAGGATGGTCGCATGCAGGTCGTGAATCTCCGCTTTATTTTCAACGACCTTGTATCCGAACTCATCGGTAGCACCATAGACCGTGCCACCACGAATTCCACCACCTGCCATCCACATTGAAAAACCATACTGATTATGGTCACGTCCGTCCGTCCCTTGAGCGAACGGGGTGCGACCGAACTCCCCTGACCAGACAACCAGCGTTCGCTCCAGCAGTCCTCGCTGCTTCAAATCGGCCAGCAGTCCGGCAATCGGCTGATCGACGGACTTCGCGTTCTTCGTGTGTCCGTCAACGAGATTTGAATGCTGATCCCAACGATCGCCATTGCCGCCCGGGCAGGTGAGTTCAATAAACCTCACACCACGTTCCACCAGCCGTCGTGCCAAAAGGCATTGCTTTCCAAATGTTGTAGTGTTTGGAAACGAGTCGTGAATACCATACAGATCCTGAGTCGCCTGCGTCTCGTCGCTTAGATTCATCAGATCCGGAACAGCCAGTTGCATCCGTGCCGCAAGTTCATAATTCTGTATTGCCGACTCAACTTGATCATCATGGCCGAAACGTTCCGCGGCTTCCTGATCCAGCTGGCGGATCAATGCCAGTTTCTTTCTTTGTAGTTCATCGTTTGGTTCGCGACGAGTCATATCGGCCACGGGAGGATTATTGATCCGGAAGACGGAGCCCTGGTAACTCGCCGGAAGGAAACCGCTGCCAAAGTTGTCGAGACCTCCGGGAGGAATCAGTCCTCCGTTGAGGACAACAAAATGGGGAAGATCCTGGCATTCCGTTCCCAGTCCGTATCCGAACCACGCTCCCAGAGAAGGTCGCCCCTGCAGCCCAGACCCCGTATGCAGAAAGTAATTGGCATTTGTATGCTCGGGAAAAGCAGACGTCATCGACCTGATGACTGCCAAATCATCGACATGTTTTGCCGTGTACGGAAACAGATTGCTGACGGGAATACCGCTCTCACCGTACTGCTGAAATTTCCAGGGGCTCGCAAGCGTATTGCCGATGTTGTTAAATTGAGTGGGCTCAGTCTTCGTGGGAAAGGGTTTTCCATTCCACCTGTCTAGTTCTGGTTTAGGATCGAACGAATCTACCTGCGAGACTCCGCCGTCCATGTAGAGAAAAATGACACTCAACGCCTTCGCGTCAAAATGTGTCGGTCGTGGCAGCATTCCACGGGGCGCATCACCTGTTCCAGCCAGTAACTTCTCCGCCCCTGCGCCACGGGATGACAGCAGGTGCGTCATGGCAACGGAACCAAAGCCGCAGCCGATGGACTGAAGCAGCTCACGGCGACTTGTGGCGGCCGGACGAAATCTTTTACAATGCGTGCTGTGCATGGCAGATCGGCAGTATCAACGATAGACGAAATCCTCAGCGACAGCGCAGCAACATCCTGCTTACCGGATAAAGCTGCGTCCCGCCGTGGTGTGTTGACCGAATCGCGGCGCACGTTCAAAATCTGCGACACGCCATTCGCTCATACGATTCAGATTGACCGCCAGAGTGTAACAGATATGCGCGTTCAACTGGAAACAATGAGCGCCTTGCAAAATCCCGCAGGGATACAGATGAGCACACACTCGACCGCGATGATATGGTCGTGCGAAATGGTAATTTTCTGCGGTGGGCATTTCTGCTGTGCAAACTGATCGGGATTAGCGTGCCAACGGAACGAGGTCGACTGGTCTGTTCAACCGAAGCCTGCAAACCCGGATGTTCAGAGACAGTCGGCCCCGATCCTTTGCCACGATGCAAATGCCTGATCGAAGATCAAATTTGCCGCAACTTAAAGAAAATCACGACAAGTCCGTTCAGGCCCCTCAACACCGGAGTCGACGAAAAGTTTCGCAGGAATTTCTGTTAATTTCGAAATGTCCCTCCGGGCAACAGAAAGCCAAGATTAACATCAGGCTTTGGGCACTGTAATCCCCGCCCTGTATTTAACAGACCCTCGCAAGAGGACCAGGTGAAATGGCTGCGTCAGGTTCCGAGTTACAGGCAGAGTACGATAAACTGAAGATTGAGGCGACACATTTGGCGGGTGAGCTTCTGGATATTCCCCGGCGCGTGGCCGTGCTGCATAATCTTTATCTGGATTCGGCTGGGAACCATGCGTTTTCATTGATCGCCGCCCACGGCGCACTCTGGGCGTGGAATTACTTCGAAACGGGTGGTAGCCTTGGTCGTCTGATGGCATGGCGTTACTTTTACAACCGCCGGGAAAGAGCATACCGTCTCAGTCTGCTGAATTCGTTTGCAGAAAGTTTCCGCGAAGTAAATCGTAAGGTCTGCATCGATACCGTTGCCAACTACAACTTTGTCGCCAGGTTTGGCAGCGAGCCGAATGCGGGTGAAGTTATTCCCCTTCCGCTGCTGAACGCTCTTGTGCAGGTTCATGCTGCTAAGAATGCAGGCGTTCGCCTGCCCGAAGACACCAAATTTGATATCTTTACTGCGTCGTTTCACTGTGAACAGGAAGTGACGGTTGCACCAGGCGTGCAACAAGCGGTGGCCGGGTTTGACTGTCCCATTCTGCGACGACTGATTCTGCGGCCGATCGTGCGTTTTCGCTATTTCCCGAAACGACACTACATACTGTTTAAAGATTTCTCAGAGACACAGGAACGCATTGCTCGCGGGATGCATGCCTTCAAGCTGGCTCAGGCCGCAGGCTGGCAGCGGGTCGAGGAAAGCATGAAGGCTTACGGCGTCATGCCTGAATCGTATTTTCAGAATCCCCGAATGGCCAGTGGATTACTGATGTGAAGAATTTCCAGCCTTTCCCGGCGTGGCATCGCGCGACGAATTCCTGAGTATCTCATGGCATGCTGAAATCGGCCTCTGAGAATTCGGGCCTCAGAAAATGGGAAAGCAATCTGTGGCCATATGGTCCGAAGGGTGCTGCGCAAGATTGGTTCCTGCCCCATCTTATGAGACGCAACAACTGTTTTTACTTTGACAGAGTATGACTCCCGGATTTGCAGCCTCGACGGCAAAGTTACTTCGTCTCCGGCT
>JAGQQS010000548.1 GCA_020426105.1 Planctomycetaceae bacterium | reverse complement strand
GACGACATCTACAACCAGGTGAAGATGGAAAAGATCTTCGCACTCATCGACCAGTATTGTTTCCAGGGGCACACGCACATTCCAGGTGTTTTTACCGACGCCCTCGAGTTTCGCCCTCCGGAAGAGATTGATTTTAAGTACAAGCTGACGGACCAGAAGGTCATGATCAACGTCGGGTCGGTTGGTCAGCCCAGAAATAATGATCCTCGTTCGTCGTACGTCACTGTCGATGGCGACCTGGTGGAATTTCACCGTGTCCCGTATGAAATCGACGAGACCGTCAGCAAGATCTACGGTGTTCCTGAACTGGATAACTTCCTTGGTGACCGACTTCGCGAAGGTCGCTAGGCGTGGCGCCGCGGTGCACTGTTCCGGTCGCTGAACGCAGCTTCGTTTGGCGAAAGTTATTGCATCCGTCACTCCTGGGTTCTGCCGGACTTATCGCTGCCATCGTGCTTGAGATCGCAGTTTTCAGCCTGTTGCAGCCGCGATTTCTGAGTCTGGCGACTTTTACGGCGGTGATTAACCAAATCCCGGCACTTACGGTCGTTGCTGTCGGAATGACGCTTGTGTTGATTTCCGGTGGAATAGATCTTTCCGTCGGCTCCCTGCTGGCGCTCACCGGCTCGATTGTTGGCATTCTGATGGTCGATTATCACTGGGGGCCTGCGACATCTGCATTAGTGGCCGTCACGATCGCAGCCATCTGCGGAATTGCAAATGGTGCCATGGTGGTCGCACTCAAACTGCCCTCGTTCATAGTCACGCTCGGGACTCTGCAGATCGCCCGCGGTATATGCTACGTGATTACAGCATCACGCACCAAATACATCGGCAGCGCGGTTGAGCCGATCGCGGCGAAAATTGGCTGGCTGGGGATGTCCCCCGCGTTTTTGTTTGCGGTTCTGACCGTCATCGTCGGCCAGTTCGTGCTTAGTCGTACCGTGTTCGGTCGATACTGCGTCGCGATCGGCAACAATGAAACGGCAGTCCGCCTGAGCGGCATTGATCCGCGCTGGACACGCATGGTAACCTTTGCGCTGTGCGGGTTCCTGGCTGGTGCCGCCGGCGTGATCGAAACATCTCGGCTGGGATCGTCTGATCCCAATGGCGGTAGTCGCATGGAACTCGATGCCATTGCCGCGGCGGTCATCGGGGGGACAAGCCTTTCGGGTGGTCGAGGCAGCGTCGTCAGTACGTTCCTTGGAGTGCTGATTATCGCAGTCCTCAAGACCGGTTTGATTCAGACTGGTGCAGGCGATGGCACAAAACTGATGATTACCGGGCTGGTCACAGTGATTGCTGTCGCTGCCGACTCGATTCGCAGCAATATCACGCGTCGCAGCCTGTAGCGATCACTCATGCAGTTAAGTCATATCGGCCGGTGCATGTTTTCCAATGGCCGCGACAATTGCCGAATGCGCCTGCCCGTTGGTCACGACCATTCCCTCATTCTGCGTGAGTGAAGCGCCGTGATGAAAATCCGGAACCTGCCCGTGGATGTCGGTCACCGTTCCGCCGGCCTCCAGCACGAGCAGAATTCCCGCGGCGTGATCCCAGATCTTTTCCTGATAGCCCTTTCGCGTCGGGAGTCGCAGGTAGAGGTCCGCCTCCCCCCGAGCGACCGCCAGATACTTGCACTGGCTGTCCATCCTCACAGGCTGCAGATGAATGCCCAGTTCAGCAGCGATCAGCCCCGACCAGTCGTGAGAACTGTGTCCGGACTCGACGGACTCGCAAAATCGCATGTCCGCCGTGTCCGCAGCAGGTGACACAGCGATCCGGACCGGAGCGGCATCCGGCTCGGACAAAGGCTGCATCCAGGCGCCATGCCCGCGCACCGCCCAGGCAAGCACGCCGGTTCCATCAGGTTTGCCGTCGAGCGGCATGTTGGGACATCCCAGAACGCCAACGGAAATCTGTCCCTCAATAATCAGCGCCAGGGCAATCGCGTATTGTTCTTTCCGCAAAAATCCCTTGGTGCCATCGATCGGATCCAGCGTCCAGAATCGCGGACTGTATTGCGATGCTCCACCGCGGTCGATCCAGTCGCAGATTTCCTGCGGTGATCCGGGCGTGCCCGCAGCCGCGCACTCGCTGACGATGCGGTTAAGGAAATCCGCACCGGTCG
>JAGQQS010000547.1 GCA_020426105.1 Planctomycetaceae bacterium | reverse complement strand
ACTCGTTGCCTCGTCCACTACAACAGGTTTATGGCCTCGTTGCCTCGTCCGCTACGGTAGTTTCCTTTTAGGCGCTTGACGTTAAAAAACCCTCGTTCTGTGATGAACGAGGGTTTCATGATTTCAGATTCAGTTAACGGCCGGGCATTATTGTGCCGCGGCTTCGACCACTGGTGCTGTTCGTTTGCGTGATTTTACACGGTCCCGCACGCCGACAAATTCGATCAGCGCCTGCTGACCAGCGTCTCCCAGGCGAACAGCTGCCAGGCGGACGATTCGGGTGTATCCGCCATCACGATCTTCAAAACGTTCTGCCAGCTCATCGAACAGAATATCGACGGCTTCGGTATCACGCAGTTCAGAAAACGCTCGGCGGCGGAGTGCGAGGGCCGACGCATTGGCGTTGACCCAATTCCGTCCCTGCTCTGACTTTCGCCACGCGTTCCAGGCATCAGTGCCGCGGTCGGCGGTCGTACTGAACTGCCCCGCAGCATCAGAGATTTTCTTGGCCTTGCGAGCCATGGTGATCAGTTTTTCAACGATCGGCCGCAGTTCCTTCGCCTTGGGCACGGTTGTGACAATGCGACCGGGAACCTTCGGCTTCCCGGTCTCACCTTCCTCACTTCGCAGAGTGCGAATGAGACTGGTGGCCATATTACGAAACATCGCTTTTCGATGCGATGCGTTTCGTCCAAGTTTTCGTCCAGCAACACGGTGTCTCATGTCAGACACTTACCCACTAATAACGCCAATTCGAATCTCGTTCGAGCCGCCCCGAACCGACAAAATCTAATGCTACTTCAACTGCTGATTAGGCAACCGCATCCCGAGACGCAGGTCGATACCACCAAGCCGTTCGCGGACTTCGTCGAGTGTTGTCTCGCCAAAATTCCTGACCTGAAGGAGTTCGTCCTCGGTTCGCACTACCAGATCCCGCACGGTATTGATCCCGACGGATTCCAGGCAGTTCGTGGCGCGAACTGAGAGATTCAGTTCTGCCAGGCTCTTGTTCAGCTTCTCCTCGAGTTCCATATCGACCGGGGAGTAACCTGTCGCTTCCATCATACCACGCAAACCACCTTCCGGACCAGACTCCGGCCCCGGTTCGCGGAACGTGATGAAGCAGTTCAAATGTTTCCGGAGGATCTTGGCCGCTTCGACCAAAGCCATTTCCGGAGTGATTGTTCCGTTCGTCCAAAGCTCAAGATTGAGCTTATCATAGTTTGTTCGCTGGCCAACGCGAGTTTCTTCGATACTGTGTCGCACGCGACTGACTGGAGAAAACGCGGCATCCAAAGGGATGATGCCGACTTCCGGTTCGTGCTGATACTGTTCCGTCGCCGGAACGTAGCCTCGACCGTTTTCTGCCGTCATCTCAATGTGAAACGGGACATCATCCGTCATTGTGGCGATCACAAGATCGCGGTTGATGACTTCGACCTGATCATCACAGATCACGTCCGCACCGGTGACCACGCCACGAGTGTTCTTCTCGATGCGAAGTGTCTTGCTGGATGAACTGTGATTCTTGATAACAAGTGATTTCAGATTCAGGCAAATATCGGTTACATCTTCGACAACGCCGGGAATCGTTGTGAACTCGTGCTGCACACCCTGAATTCGTGCGCGAGTCACTGCCGAACCTTCAAGGCTTGACAGCAGAATTCGACGCAGACTATTTCCAATTGTGGAGCCAAAGCCGCGTTCAAAGGGCTCGGCGACAAATTTTCCGTAAGTACCGGTCCGAGTATCACGGTCCACAGCCACCCGACTTGGCAACTCAAGACCACGCCAACGAATTCTCATTTCCGTCCCCACCCGTAGAATCAGATCAAAACAAACAAGCGATGCGCCGAACTTACACGCGGCGACGCTTAGGTGGCCGACAGCCGTTGTGAGGCAGCGGCGTGATATCTTCGATTGATTTAATTGCCATTCCCGATGCCTGAAGTCCAGTGATCGCGCTTTCGCGGCCGGCCCCCGGGCCCTTCACGCGAATTTCCAATTCACGCACACCCACCTTGGCCGCCTTTTCTGCGACAGTTTCGGCGGCACGCTGAGCGGCAAATGGTGTACTTTTGCGGGAACCTTTGAAACCGACAGTCCCGGCAGTCGCCCAGCAAATCACATCACCCGTCGCATCCGTCATTGTTACAATGGTGTTGTTGAAAGTCGCCTTGATGTAGACGATTCCCTTGTTGACGTTACGACGAATCTTCTTCTTTTTGACTTTAGCCACGCAACTCTCTCACTGAACACGAATTGACTGAACGCAAAAACCAGAAACCACTCCAGACTGCAAATATCACCGCTTGGCGTCTTTCACGCCCTTCTTTCCGGCCACAGTCTTCTTGCGTCCCTTCCTGGTCCGCGCGTTTGTTTTGGTCCGCTGGCCGCGGACTGGTAAGCCCTTGCGATGGCGGACACCGCGATAACACTGAATCTCGCGGAGGCGACCAATCTCCTGCTGCACTTTACGGCGCAAGGGACCTTCGACCGTGTAGTTCTTGTCGAGATGATTGGTGATCCGGCTGACTTCGTCTTCCGTCAATTCACCGGCGCGAACCTGAGGATCAATTCCCAGTTCGTAACAGATCTGAATCGACAGAAAGGGACCAATACCGTACAGGTACGTCAACGAGATATACGTTGACTTATTATTCGGGATGTCAACACCCAGAATACGAGGCATCTAAAGGCTCCGAAACAAACAGCCGCTAACCAACTTCTCACTCAGCCTTGACGCTGTTTGTGCCGTGGGTTTGACGAACAAATGACAAAAATACGCCCGCGACGACGCACGAGCTTGCAGTGATCACAGATCCGCTTAACGCTTGACCGAACTTTCATCGTAACACCTTTGGGTTGATTCTGACACCAACTGAGCAGAACTACTATTTATCGGAATCAAGCAGACCCGGATAATTCCGCATCACCAGATGAGAATCGATCTTCTGAACAAGATCCAAAGCCACTGAAACTATAATTAACAGACCCGTGCCGCCGAAGAAACTCGCCGTCACAAAGTCCTGCGTAATTGTATTCGAAATGATCGTGGGAATCACCGCCACCACCGCCAGAAACGCAGCCCCGACGTATGTGATTCGCAGCATGACCTGCTCCAGATGAGCCGCGGTCCTTCCGCCTGGGCGATAACCCGGTATAAAGCTTCCGTTGTCCTTAAGGTTTTCAGCCATATCCTTCGGATTAAAGGTGATGGCCGTCCAGAAATAACAAAAGAAGTAAATCAGAATGATATAGCCCAGACTGTAGATAAACCCCTGACCGGGGGAAAAACACTGTCCGAGATACGCCATACCCTGCGCCCACCAGGAACCTCGACCCCCATCCTGACCCATAAACGCCTGACCCAACTGGGTGAAGACGAAGAATGGGATCATCAGCAAGCTCGACGAGAAGATGATCGGCATGACGCCCGATTGATTGACACGCAGCGGCAACCACTGACGGTTGCCACCCATCACCCGCCGGCCACGCACGTGTTTGGCGCTTTGAATGGGGATTCGACGTTGACCCTGAGTAATGAACACCACCACAGCAATCACGGTGACAAAGACGATCGCCATGACAAGTAATTTTTCAATACCGAATTCTGTACCGATCTGGACTCCGTTGCCTGCGATCCCATTCACCCATTTTGTGGCAATGGTTGGCATTCTGGCAAGAATACCGGCCATAATCAGAAGGCTGATCCCGTTACCAATCCCATAGGCATCAATCTGTTCGCCAATCCACATCAAGAAGACAGTACCGGCCGTCATCACCAGCGTGCCAAACAGCAGCCAGTGGAATCCGTCATATTCGGGCAAAATCACCGCCTGACCCGAACCGCCCCCGGACATTGTGCGGAGGAGGAAGAAACTTTGGAGCAGACACACCACGACGGTGGCGTAACGAGTATATTCATTCAGGCGGCGACGCCCTGATTCGCCTTCCTTTTGCAGTTGTTCCAGCGGTGGGTAGACCGTCGCCAGCAACTGAAAAACGATCGAAGCCGTGATGTACGGCATAATTCCAAGTCCAAACACCGATCCGTTCTGCAGATCGGAAGCGGAGAAGACAGAAACCACCTGCAATAATCCGCCGAGTCCGCCTTTACCAGCAGCGGCATTATTAACCGCCTGCCCGACCGTTTCATGATTAATGAATGGCAGCGTAATATGAAAGCCGAGGCGATAGACGGCCAGCAACACGACCGTCAACACGATTTTGCGGCGCAATTCCGGAACGCGGAAGACTGTCAGAAGTTTAGCAAGCACCGAGCATCTCCTTCTCGTGATGAATCCATTGCTGGCTCATCCTAAACAGCCCCGGTCTGAATGCGTTCAAACGTTCCGCCCGCTGCCGAAATTTTTTGTTCCGCAGATGACGAGAAACGGTGGGCACTGATGCGAAACTTCTTTGACAACTCTCCGTCGCCCAGCACTTTCAGCTGGTCGAATTTCGTCCGAATCAAGCCTTTTTCGGCCAACATGGCTGGCGTGATTTCCGTGCCTGCTTCAAACGAATCATTCAGCTCGCCGACGTTCACCACGGCCACATCAACGGCAAAATAGTTGTTGTTGAAACCGCGTTTGGCGACTCGCCGGAACAAAGGCATCTGCCCGCCGTGGAAACCACGACGACGTGAAGACCCGGAACGACTGAAGAAGCCTTTATGACCGCGGCCCGACGTCTTGCCATGGCCAGAACCGGTACCGCGTCCAATCCGTTTACGTGGTTTGCGTCGCTCGATACCGACATGTACATCATTCAAAATCACAGCGACACTCCTCGCAAACGTTCGATATGTTCCCGTGTTCGCAGCTTCTTCAGCGCGTCCAGCGTAGCCTTGACCAGGTTCAGGGGATTTGTTGAACCATACGCTTTTGTCAGAATGTCTGTGATCCCGGCCGCTTCCACCACGGACCGCACACAGTGCCCTGCGATCACACCGGTACCCGGTTTGGCGGGCAACAGCAGGACGCGGGATGCTCGATAGGTGCCCAAGACCTGATGCGGAATGGTCGTTCCGACAACGGGTACAGACATCTGCGTCCGGTTGGACTGTTTAGTGGCTTTCTCGACAGCGAGCGGTACTTCAATGGCTTTGCCATATCCATAGCCGACACGACCGTTACTATCGCCGGTCACGACCAGAGCGGCGAAGCTGAACCGCCGTCCGCCCTTCACTACGCAGGCGCAGCGTCGGATCTGAATCACACGTTCGCCGGAATCACTTCTGTTGTCTGCACTCGACACCGATCACCTCAGGCACAAAAAACCAATTAAAAATCCAGACCCGCTTCACGAGCAGCGTCTGCGAGAGCCGCAACACGGCCGTGATAACGAAACTCGCCCCGGTCAAACACGACTTTGGAAATCCCGAGTTTCCCGGCACGTTCCGCAATCAGTCTGCCGACCTTTCCGGCGCTTTCGGCATCACTGCCAAAGCCCCCCGGCCCGGCAAGTTCCGTTTCGACCGTGCTGGCCGCGACCAGGGTCCTGCCCGCCGTATCATCTATAATCTGCGCGTACATATGTCGATTGCTGCGAAATACAGACAGACGCGGTCGCCCGTGTGCATCTCGAATAACTCGATTCCGGACGCGATACTGACGCCGTTGATTCTGTTTCGCCAGACGAGAACGAACACCCATTGCTGAACCCAATATCAACAAATAGACAAAAAATAACTACTTGGAACCGAACGCCTTACCTGACTTACGCCGCACAAATTCATCCTGATACCGAATTCCCTTACCTTTGTAAGGTTCCGGCGGACGAACCGCACGAATATCTGCCGCAAACTGCCCACACGCCTGGCGATCGACACTTTTCACAATGACGTGCGTCGCGTCAGGAACTTCGCACTTCACGCCCGGCGGCACTTCCAGCACAATCTTGTTTGCAAACCCAACCTGAAGCGTCAGTTTCGTCCCCGCCAGATTTGCGTTGTAGCCCACCCCGATGATTTCAAGCTTCTTTTCAAAGGGCTTCACAACGCCATTGACCATGTTCTGAATCAGACTGCGGGTGAGTCCATGCAGAGCGCGACTGCTGCGTTTGTCATCCGGGCGAGTTACGATGACTTCACTGCCCTCAACCGCCACCTGCATCAGCGGGTGAAAGCCAAAGCTTAGTTCTCCAGCGGGCCCTTTTGCAGAGATCCGCGCCCCGGAAATCTCAACCTTCACACCAGAAGGTATCGAAACAGGCTTTTTACCAATTCGCGACATGACGCAACACCCATGTAAACACTACAGATCGATCGAATCCACTTTGCTGTAACGCAACCCTACCAAACCTGACACAGCAGTTCACCACCCACACCCTGCTTGTGGGCTTCCCGGTTGCTCAGCACACCCTTTGATGTCGACAGAACCGAAATTCCGGTGCCCTGCCGCACATCCTTCATGTCCTCAACACCCACGTACACGCGGCAGCCAGGTTTTGACATGCGCTCAATGTGCTGAATGACGTGCTCGCCATTCGGCCCGTATTTCAAATTAACCCGCAGCGTACTGTGTCCGTCTACATCGATCACTTCGTGATCCCAGACGAACCCTTCACGTGTCAGGGCTTCCACAATATGAACTTTGATTTTTGAAAGGGGCACATCGACGTATGGGCGCTCTACGCGCACACCGTTTCGAATTCGTGTCAACAAATCAGCAATCGGGTCGGTCATCATATCAGTACTATTCCCAGTTACTACCAACTGGCCTTTTTTACGCCAGGGATCAAGCCGTCCAGACTCAAATCACGAAAACAAATACGACACACCTTAAATTTTCGGTAGACCGCTCGAGGTCGTCCGCACAAACCACAGCGATGCTCGATGCGGCTGCTGAACTTAGGTGTCCGTTTTGCTTTCTCAATCTTTGCTTTGCTAGCCATGAACTGTTCTCAGATCCAGAGTCTCAATGTCAAAACTTAGTCTTCAGCCTTAAACGGCATTCCAAACGCCCGCAGCAGTGCCCTGCCCTCGTCATTTGTTTCCGCCGTTGTCACGAATGTAATGTTCATCCCCTGAGTATTGGTGACCGATTCCGGGTCAATTTCAGGGAATACCAGCTGTTCATTCAAACCGTAGTTATAGTTTCCGCGTCCATCGAAACCCTTCGGGCTGATGCCGCGAAAGTCGCGAACTCGCGGAAGGACCAGTGTAATCAGACGATCCAGAAAATCGTACATCCGTTTGCCACGCAATGTCACTCGGCACCCGATCGGCTGGCCTTCGCGAAGCCGGAATCCGGCGACAGACTTTTTGGCCTTGCAGATCTGAGCTTTTTGTCCGGACAGCTGTGTCAAATGATCGGCAGCCTGGTCGAGACGTTTACGGTCATTTACCGCTTCGCCAACCCCCATGCTCACCACAATTTTCAGCAACTTCGGAATCGCATGTACATTGGTTCTGCCAAGCGACTGCTTCAGCTCCGGAATGATTCGCGAGTTATATTCTTCTAGCAACCGAGTCATCTTATCAACTCTTCAAAAACAGCATTCAATTCAGAATCGGACAACATCGGACTTAAACGACTTCACTGGCAAGACTGACAATCTTCATAAATCGTTTATCACGCAGCTCGCGAGCCACCGCTCCGAAGATGCGGGTGCCCTTTGGGTTACCGTCATTGTCAATGATCACAATCGCGTTGCGGTCGAAGCGAACATAGGACCCATCCGATCGTCGGACAGCCTTTTTGGTACGGACGACCACGCCTTTGACGACCGTGCCGCTGCGAATGGCACTTCCCGCCAGACTCTTCTGCACGGCGACCACCACGATATCACCGAGGCCGGCATAACGACGTCGGCTGCCGCCGAGCACTTTGATGCAGCGTGCGGACTTAGCGCCCGAGTTATCCGCTACATCAAGCATTGTTTGCATCTGAATCATCGCAAAATTCCGATACTCTTCAACACCGCCCCCTGCGTTCAACGCGTACAGGGCCGGTACATAATTGTTCAGGGAAGCAGCCGGGTTGGCCTCACGGCAACCGGTTCAGGTTCAAAAACTAATTCGTGGCAGATTCAACTTCATTGACGATCGCCGCCGCAGTGACCACCCGGACAAGATCCCAGCGTTTAAGCCGGGAGCGAGGTGGAGCTTCACTGATTTCAACGGTATCACCAATTTTCGCGATGCCGTCTTCGTCATGGGTGTGACAAATCGTGCGTCCGCGAATAATTTTACCGTATTTCGGATGTTTCATGCGTCGCGCGATCTCCACCCGCAGGGTTTTTGCCTGCAGACTCGCCACAACACCGACCAGGGTCTTCTTCATCTTCATCTGCATTGTCACCAAAAAATCAAGCTTTAGCGAGTTCACGTTCGCGTTGAATCGTGCGAATCCGGGCAATATTTCGACGCATCTTCCTGACGTTGCTCGGAACGTCATTCCGTTCCGTTGCGGCCTGGAGCCGGAGTCGAAACAGAGACTGTTGAGTTTCCCGGAGTTCATGCTCCAGTTGTTCATCCGACATTTCACGAATTGAATTCGCTTTGGACATTTCCCTGCACCTTCAACACTCGGCATAGACACTGATCAAATCTCGGGGCGACGTCCAACCAGACGCACCCGCACCGGCAATTTGTGAGCCACACGCTGAAAACAGCTTTTCGCTGTATCGTGCGACACACCTTTCAATTCGAACAGAATCGTGCCCGGTTTCACAACCGCTACCCAACGATCCGGTTCCCCTTTTCCCTTACCCATTCGGGTTTCCAAGGGTCGGGCAGTCACCGATTTCTGAGGAAATACGCGAATGTAAACGCGACCTTCACCACGCACATACTGTGTGGCGGCGATACGGCATGCTTCAATCGTCTGGCCAGTAATATGACCTGGATCCACTGACTGCAATGCCCACTCGCCAAAGACCACAGTATTCCCGCGGTTTGCGTTACCTCTTATACGTCCTCTTTGGCTTTTTCGGTGCTTGACCCGCTTTGGCATTAGCGCCATCTGCAGTCTCCTCGTTCGAATAGTCGCCCAGATCAATCCACACTTTTACACCAATAATTCCCATCGTCGTCGCCGATTCGGCGAGTCCGTAATCGATATGACGACGCAGAGTCGACAAGGGAATTGATCCTCGACTCGCTTTCTCCTGTCGTGACATTTCGGCCCCGCCGAGACGTCCTGACATTTGAATCTTCACTCCATAAACCCCTGAACTCATCACTTCATCAAGCGTCTTCTTGATCGCCCGACGGAAGCTGCCACGCTTCTGCAACTGCTGGGCGATTTTCATTGCCACGAGTTTCGCATTGCGGTTTGGGTTGGTAATCTCCACGATCTTCACGTCCATTCGACGTCCGGTAAGATCTTCCAGTTCTGATTTCAGCTTATCGACTTCCTGGCCCTTGCGACCGATAATCACGCCGGGTCGAGCTGTATGCATGTGGACCACTACCTGGTCCCGTGTGCGTTCAATTTCGACTCGGGCAATTTCTGCAAACGCGTACTTGGTGGCGACAAACTTTCGGATCTTCTGATCTTCCAGCAGCAGATCACCGTATTCGCGTTTCGACGCGTACCAGCGACTTCGCCAGGTTTCCATGACTCCGACGCGAAACCCGGTTGGTCTGACTTTCTGACCCATATCACAAACCCTGCTTAAAGCAAAAAGCGCTTAAACTAACCCAATTCCGGAGCATCGACAGCCACATGGATGTGAGCCGTTCGACGACGAATCAAATTTGCCATTCCGCGGGCACGGGCATGAACCCGCTTGAACATTGGTCCGCCATCCACACGCGCCTCAGAAATTTTGAGGCGGTCGGGGTTGCGGACGCCGCGGTCCTCCGCGTTTGCAATGGCACTTTTTAGAACACTTTCAAGAAATCTCGCCCCGCGATTTGGTTCATACGCCAGTGCGCTGAGTCCCTGTTCCGCAGACATTCCGCGAATCATGTCCGCGAACGGACGCACTTTTGTGGGTGAAATTCTGGCAAACTGATGTGTGGCACGTACTGACACCATGGCTACTTCTTACCTTTTGAACCATGTCCACGAAACGTTCGAGTGGGTGAAAATTCGCCCAACTTATGTCCGACCATATCTTCCGTCACATACACACTCATGTGCATCCGACCGTTGTGAACAAGAAATGTGTGACCAACGAATTCCGGCGAAATCGTACAACGACGAGCCCAAGTCTTCACTGGCTCTTTGCGTCCGTTCGAGTTGAGTTTTTCAACCTTCTCCAGCAGACGAGGGTCAACAAAAGGACCCTTTTTCAACGAGCGACCCATTCAACTACCCTTCCAAAAACCTTACAACTTGACTTCACCGTAACGCACTGATCGCCGACGTCGGATAATTGCTTTGGCAGACGCCTTCTTCCTGTTTCTGGTCCGGCCACCCTTGGCCAGTTTACCCGACGGACTGCAGGGGTGACGACCACCCGAATTTCTGCCTTCGCCCCCGCCCATCGGGTGGGCTGTGGGATTCATTGCTGTGCCGCGAACACGCGGTCGGATCCCCTTCCAGCGGTTGCGTCCTGCCTTACCGATGACAATGCTGCTGTGTTCCGAATTTCCCAGAACTCCGACGGTCGCACGGCAAGAGCTGGGCAAGCGACGAACTTCTCCGCTCGGCAGCGTGACCTGTGCCCAGCGTCCTTCGCGAGCATTCAGTGTTGCCCCTACGCCGGCACTGCGACAGAGCTGGCCGCCGCGGCCTGGCTGCATTTCGATGTTGTGAATGACGGTGCCTGCGGGAATAGAACCAAGCACCATACAGTTGCCGATATTGGGTTCCAGCGACTTTCCGCTCTCGACCACCATTCCGGCTTTCAGGCCTTCCGGGGCGAGGATATATCGCTTTTCACCGTCTGCGTATTCAACCAGCGCAATTCGGCAGCTCCGATTGGGATCGTACTCGATATGCGTCACAGTGCCGCGCACGCCGTCTTTATCCCGCTTAAAATCGATTGCGCGATAAAGTCGTTTGTGCCCGCCACCGCGATGCAGCGCCGTGATCTTGCCCTGATTATTACGGCCGCCCTTTTTCTTGACGCGACTCGTCAGTGCCTTCTCAGGCCGCTTCTTCTTGTCGGTAATTTCTGCGAAATCACTAACTGAAGCGCCTCGGCGGCCCGGAGTAACCGGTTTATAAAATCGAATCCCCATGACACTCACTCAATAGCTGCACGAAAAGGGGTCTGACCCGATTCGGCAAGCAAAACGCCAATATATTAAGACTTCCCTCAAAAGGGTCAGACCCCTTTTCGGACCGTCAATCCTAAAAGAACGCTATACGATCTTCGTCGTGAAGTTTAACAACCGCTTTTTTCCAGGCTTTCGTATGTCCCATGACCGTCTTGTGGCGGCGGGGCTTGCCAACCCTGGTTTGTGTCCGGACTGCGACGACCCGGACGTCCCATAACTGCTGCACTGCGGCCTTGATGTCGGTCTTGGTTGCCAGCGGATGCACTTCAAATGAATAGGCATTCAACTTCTCAGAAAGATGCGTGCCTTTTTCGGTCACCAGCGGGCGACGAATCACCTGATGCGGCTCAAGAGCAATACCGTTGCCAAAAAATGAACTCATTGATTCACCAAACCCTGAACTCAACTCGCCGAAAATGTATCAAAGCCACTAATTGGATGTGCGACCCAGCAGCCGATCCATCTCAGCCACTGTGATTACCAGATGTCTCTGTCGGAGTAACGCGTAGGCGTTCAAATCACTGCCGGGCAGGATTTGCACACCCTTGATGTTTCTGGCCGATTTCCAGACATTTGGATTGAGTCCTTCAGTGGCCAACAGCACGGACTTCCCAGCCAGTCCGACCGCGTTCAAAAATCGGGCGACGACTTTTGTCTTTGGTTCGGTGCATTGCCAGCTCTGCAACATTACTGCCTGTGAATCCTGAAACTTGCTCAGCAATGCCATTCGCATGGCTTTGCGGACAGCCTTCTTAGGGAGACGATAATAATAGTCTCGCGGCTTCTTGGCGAAAGCATGGCCACCGCCGCGCCGGACCGGTGTGCGAATGGCACCCGCACGTGCCCGGCCAGTGCCCTTCTGCTTGAATAACTTTCGCGTGCTGCCGGCAACCATGCCGCGTGACTTTGTCTGCACTTCACCGAGGCGGCGATTAGCGTTGTACATCACGACGGCATCGTGGAGCAATTGATTGCAAATGACGTCAGATATCTCTGACGGCTCAAATGCATACGTGCCACACTCAGCACCAGTCATATCTCGAACGGAAACCGAAATCATGGAATCACCGACCAATAGCAAGATCAACCAACATTAAACACGATTTTTGGCGGAACGCCGCACAACAACAAAGCTGCCGGTTGGGCCTGGAACAGCACCCCGAACCAGCAACACATTTGATTCATTGTCCACTCGCACCAGCCGCAAATTCCGCGATGTAATTCGCACACCACCGTAGCGGCCCGGCATTTTGGTACCAGCCAGCACACGGGATGGATCCGCACTCTGTCCGATTGAACCACCGCTGCGGTGAACTCGCTTTGCACCATGGCTGGCGGGCATTCCTCCGAAGTTGTGCCTTCGCATTACTCCGGTAAAACCGCGACCAATAGAGACACCGATGACATCAAGAAATTTTAAACCTTCAAGCAACGCCGGACCCACAACCTGGCCAACTTCCAAACCATGGCTGGCATCCTTGCAGCGAAACTCGCGGACGAATCGCTTCGGCTCACACTCTGCCTTCGCGACTGCCGCTACACCCGCCAGCGACCGCGACTGCTGGCGGCGACCGCCGAGCACTGTGACATGGCCGCGAACCGAACGAGATGATTTTGTGCGGGAACGGTCACCGAATCCGAGCTGCACTGCGTCGTAACCATCCCGTGCCATTGTTCGCACCTGGAGGACCACGCATGGACCCGCTTCAATGACCGTGACAGGCACAATGACACCGTCGGCATCATAGACCTGTGTCATCCCAATTTTTCGACCAAGCAAACCGACTGACATGGCTCCGCACCCGCGAGCAGAAAACAGAAAGAGACGGACCTGAAAACAGCCCGTCGGGACAAGACGACACCAACTGCAACACGCCAAGACTTAAGCCGTAGCCGTCGCCTTGATCTTTATATCAACCCCAGCCGGCAGCGAGAGCTTGTTCAAAGCATCCACCGTCTTACCAGTGGGCTGAATGATGTCAATCAGCCGCTTATGAGTCCGGATCTCGAACTGCTCACGTGACTTTTTGTCAATGTGAGGACTTCGGAGCACCGTGTACCGCTCAATTCGAGTCGGCAACGGAACCGGACCATGAACAATTGCACCTGTACGTTTTGCAGTATCCACAATTTCCGCTGCAGATTGATCCAGCACGGAGTGGTCATACGCTTCCATCCGAATCCGGATACATTCTTCTGCACCAGCCACCGCAAACCGCCTTGAGCAAAGTACTTACGTAAAACGAAACCGCCCCCGTGAAAATCGGGGAATCGGGGATTCTAAAAACGAACTGTGATTCTGTCAATCAACAGCGTTAGGAAAACGAAGACTTCTCCGGAACGTCTCTAAAACAAAACACTAACTCATCTGTTCAGTGACAGAAGCTGGTGCAATTTCATAGCGACAGGGCTCCATCGAGTAGGTTGCTCGACCTTGAGAAAGACTGCGAATCTGATTTGAATATCCGAACATCGACACCAGTGGTGCCTCGCATTCCAGTACACAGAGGTCACCACGTCGATCGGAATTCATGATGACCGCACGTCGGGAATTCAGGTCAGATTGAATATTTCCGAGGAATTCCTCCGGCGTCACGACCTCAAGTGACATGATCGGTTCAAGAATCACCATTTTGCCTTCCCGCAGCACTTTTGCGAATGCTGCGTGCGCTGCTTCCTGAATTGCCAGCTCATTACTTTCTCCGTCTCGATAATTGACAGCGGTGACAGTGAGGCTCAGGCCCATAATCGGGTTTGCGTAAACCCCGCCGCCTTCCGCTTCTCTCTGAATGGAGTCAAGCAGGATCTGCAGGAGTTGTTTCGGCATTGCTTCGGGGGCAAGACGATGTCCCACTGTAATCGGGGTTGGCGAATCTTTGACTTCTTTGGCGAGCAGCGACAGCCCAAATCCAATCGTGCCAGACGGCAAATTCTTTGAAAAATCCACATGGACGGTGATTTCGCCCGTCAATCGCTCGCGATAGCTGACGCGCGGTTTGTGAAACCGCACTTTCAGATTAAAGTCGCGTTCCATGCGGTGCTGGATGACTTCCAGATGCAATTCGCCCATCCCGCTGATGATGGTTTGCCCTGTTTCCGCGTTCGATTTGACTCGGAACGTCGGATCCTGGCGTTCCAGTCGTTTGAGTGTCTCGTCCAGTTTCTTGCGATCGTTGCTGGATTC
>JAGQQS010000546.1:2599-12051 GCA_020426105.1 Planctomycetaceae bacterium | reverse complement strand
AGGGCAAAAGGTCTCGAAGCGGGTGAAATTTCCCCAGAGGTTCCAGGAGCAGGTGCCAGCGAATTGCTTTCAGCCAATAAAACAAAACCAGACACGTCCACATTGCCGGCAGCGAGCGATAATCAGCTTGCCGGAATGCTGCGGAAATCTCAGCGAACACTTCAGACGGAGACTTTTTCCCGTCGTCGCCCTTCAGCATTTGCTGAAACGCCCACCAAAGGCAGGCAGAAGTAACGGCAAGACCAATCGCCAGATTGAACCACTTCGTCTTGTAAAAGGCTGTGCCGCGCGTGCTCACTGGGCTGTTTTCTATAAAACACGGAAGCTCAGACATGCAGCGCCAAGCGTTCCGTAGAGGAGCGGGAAATCGCGAGGTATTCGCGTGGAAACCCGGCTGGAAGACAGGGGGTTCTACGCGGACTGGCGGATTGCCGTCAATACGGAACTCGTCTTGAGTCATATTTCGCGAATCGGATACGCTTCGGGCTCTCTCTCGTATTTTCTCACATGCACTGCAACAGGACTGGGCAGATGCACTCTGTGTGCGAACCCAATGGCGCTCACTCATCAACTCAACCGGCAGAATCACTCTTTGCTGTGTTGAACGATCTGCTGCGCGCTGTTGCCGGGCGAGTTGCCGTATTGCGATCGCTGCCGAGCAACTTTGACTGCGAGCAGGATGATATTGATTTGTTGCTGACGGCAGCGCAGCGTCGGCAGTTAGTCCAGGCCGCTTTTACCCAGTGCATCCGCGGCAGAATTCACTGCCGCATCCAACAGAGTTCTGCAGCAAAGGCACAGATGCTTCTGTGGACGATCGATTGCTCACAGATGTTGATCGTTGATTTGTGGTCGGGATTTGATCAACTTCTGCGTCATCGACATCACTGGATCCCGGCCGATCGATTACTGAATACATTGTCCAGCGCAGAACGGGAGACCCGGGGCGAACGCGTCGGGGAGACGGATCCGACTGTCGAGCATGCCGAAGCGACTCGGCCTGGATGGTGCCACGCAGAGATCCCGGCACTGCGTCAACTTCCGCCGGACATCAGTCTCTGTTTACTGATTCAGCATCTGGCGACAAAACGCAAAAAACTCACGACAACCGGGAGACACGAACGTATTGTTGTTGCGTGTGATCGCCTGAAGAACTGGTCACCCACCCCTGAGTTGCAAAATTCTCTGCTGCCGGCTTTGCGCGGCATTGCCGAGCAACTTCCGCGGGCGATTATCATTACACCCAGGTGCATCGAATTCTCGGAAGACTATCTCCTGCAGCGACTCGCTGCGTCGCACCACAATCGTGGACTGCCGCTGCTCGAACGAAGACACCGTCGGGGACTCATCACCGAATTTCGCAAACTGCTCCTGCAGCATCGGCCTGTGTTGGCACTGATCGGCAGCGACGGAGCTGGTAAGTCGTCTGTGATCTCAGCGCTGGCCACGCAACAGCCGGAGGCCACACGAGTTGTCGCCAGGAAATACTATCGTCGATCGCTGGCATACCAATTGGCAAGCGGACTCATGAAACGACTTTGTGGACTGGATCGCGGCGTCTTCGATGATTATTTTTCGCCGCTCATTACGCTGCGCGCTGCGGCAGGCTTGTGGACACAAATGTGCCTGCGCTTTCGAGGGTGGTCGCGAGCCCATCAGGATAGCACCGTTGCCGGAAATCCGATCGATAACAGGAAGTGTATCACTGCCCGGGCGATGCTGCTGGATCGTTCATTGGCCAGTTTTCTGATTACAGATCGCAAATCAGATGTACCCCGGCTCACGCGGAGCGCGCGATGGATCGAATGGATCATCCCTCCTGTATCCAGCCTGCTCCTGACGCTGCCGTATCATCGTCTCAAAGTTCGAAAACAGGAAATGTCGCTGCCTGGGCACGAAGCATATCAACACCTGTTGTTCGAACAGGCTCTCCGACAGCGTCCTGTCGATCTCATGATGACGGCGAGTCTGGCATCGGCAGAAACGACAGCCGCGGCTGTTACTGCGATGTCGCAGGGCGTCCTTCACAGAGTACAGCAACCGATCGCTGTTTCAGATGACCGAAAGGCCGTTGCATGATGCATCCGCTCAGATTTTTGAATGCCTGGATTGACCATCAGCGACTGGCAGAGCGTCGGCGGCAGGTTGAATGGCAGCTTGGAATCGTGTTCAGACAACCGGTGACACTGCGGGCTACACTTGCAGGAGGTGGCTTCGACCGAATTTATCTGGCGCATGGCGACGCACCGCATTCAGGTGTTCTGGCGAGTGTTCGCATGAATGTACCGGGCCGGGAGCGTCCCCCGGCCGAACCATTTCTGCCCCGCATTCCGCTTCCCGGAGATCAGCGAATACTCCGGGAATCCAGAGCCTATCAGCATCTTTCGTCCGCTGGAATCGCGCCACGGCTGATCGCGCGCGGCGAATTCTTTCTTGCGAACCACTGGCTGCCCTGGCCTCGTTTTTCCGATATCCTGCGGCATCACGGTCATCTGCTGTGGGATATTCTGCCGATCGCTTTGAATGCCGTCCGACAGATGCATGAAATTGGCGTGGTGCATGCGGACCTCAACTGCGGCAATCTGTTGATCGCTCCTGACTTTCAATCGGCTGTGATCATTGATTTCGAGTTCGTGCCGGTCCGAACAATGGCGCGCTTCGATCAGGAACGATTCGATTACCTGCGTCTGGCTCATAACCTGCTAAAGCCGCGTCGTGGGCGGGAAGCAGCGCTGCAACAGCCGGAACGCTTTGTCGAACTATTTGCACGTTTCGCACCAGAGGCAGGTTTCGGGATTCCTGATGCACTGAATGCGGCATGGTTTTCAAGAGTTGTGGAACACGATGTGATTCGCCATGGATTTGAAGAGATCTTCGGAGTCCTCGACAGCACAGCACAGGTACCCGCATGAATCAGTTTGTCTGTATGAACTGGGGAACCGCGTACGGTGCGAATTACGTCAATCGTCTGTACACGATGATCGCCCGGAATACCGAGCATCCATTTCGCCTCGTCTGCTATACCGATTCGCCGGTCGGCATTCGTCGGGAAATTGAATGCTTTGACTGCCCGGAAGTTGATATTCCGTCTCCCAAACGCAACCGCGGATGGAGAAAGCTGTCACTGTGGGCCGACACATTGCCCGGGCTGACGGGCACGGCTTTGTTTCTGGATCTCGATGTCGTCATCACTGGCGGACTGGACGAGTTTTTCACCTGGCGTCCCGAATCCGACTTCTGCGTGATTCACAACTGGACGCATCCGGATCGCATGATTGGAAATACATCAGCGTATCGATTTGAGGTGGGCAGCCATCCGGAAATCCTCAATCGCTTTCTGGAGGAACATCAGGCTGTGCTGAACCGCTACCAGAATTCACAGACGTACGTTTCGTCATGTCTGGAACGATCGATCGCATTCTGGCCGCCGGAATGGTGCCGCAGTTTCAAACGCCACTGTGTACCACGAGGCGTCACGCGCTGGTTTCGCCAGCCGCTGTTACCAGCCGGCACACGGCTGGTTGCCTTTCCTGGACGTCCAAATCCCCATGAAGCGCTTGAGGGCAAATGGCCAGCCCCGTGGTATAAACGCGTCTACAAACACATCCGTCCCGCCGCCTGGATTGAACAGCACTGGCGCTGAAAATCGAGGGTGTGTCTACGGGCCTGAGTAGCCCAGTTGTTCCGCAACCGGGCGAAGATACGGATCAATGCGCCTGAGGTAGTCTGCATCGAATGTGTACTGATTGTTCTGATAACCCGCGAGTGAATCAGCGTACACTTTCAGTTTCGGCTGCATGACTGGCCAGTGGGGCAGGGCAAATTGCTGGTAAATCTTTTCCACTGTTTCGATGGGCTGAGCCGTAATATCCTCATGCCGCAGCTCGATCAGATTTTCCGGAGGAATCAGCTGCCGATCGCTGAACCATTTTGCCATGATGGCTGCGTAGCGTTTGGAGACAAAGTCTTCCAGACTGGCCACATCACAGGACTGGAACGCCAGTTCTTCTGTAAATCGCTGCATCAGTTTCATGGATGACGCATGGACCCGCCATGGATTGCGATAGACATGGATGAATTTTGCATCCGGATAGAGCCTGAGCACTGCCGGAACACGGCCCAGATTAGGCGGATTCTTGAGCAGCAGGCGTTTGCCACCGACAGCGTACGAAACTTTACGCAGCAGATATTCGTAGTGCTCTGACCAGTGCTCAACGTCGCGCAGGCCAACGCCTTCGAACAGTACTGTCTCACGAAATGTCTGCTCAGCAATCCCTGGAAAGAAGTAGCTCAGATAGTGACTTGTGTGCGTTATTCCGGCGAGCGCAAAGTCCTCGGACATCGGTTCATCAATCCCCAGCGGCACCGCATCCATGGGGCGACTTTGCGGGAGTCGATGCGATAGGATCCGGCGTGCCAGCCATTCCCATGTCAGGAATCCGCTGGGAATCGCGCAATGCAGCATCGTGACGCTGGCGAACTGCGAATCCCGCAACATCAGATTATGCATATTGGTAGTGCCACTGCGCCAATGGCCGACGATGAATACCGGGGGAGCGGAGAGTCGGTGACGCCTGACAGCCGCGCCGAAGCGGAGGCGTTCGAAGATACGGATCGGGACAGTTGCAATGATAAACACCGTGATCCGCATGGCACGGGGCCACTGCGCTGCATCGATCTGTCTGCCATGTCGCCAAAGCAATCTCAGCCAGTTTCGCAGCGTTGAAAAATACAGAATATGTGGCAGCTGCATTGATCAGATTTCTGCGAACGGATGTCGCAGATCCTTGGTTCTGTTATCCGCCGAAGGCGCTGTACCGCAGCACGCCGCGATTGAACGCGTACCGATTGAGCCCAAACAATCCGGCAATCCAGCCCGCCTGAATCAGCAGCTCGGCCGGCAAGTGCTCGGCCGGAATCTTTCCCAGCAGGATTGCTGTGGGTGTATAGGCCAGGTAGCGAAATGGCAGATAATCGACAAACGGAATCCATTTTGAGAGCAGTTCCAGCGGGATCATATGCCCTGACAGGAAATAGCTGAGCATCATATAGATGAAGATCAGTGAGCTTACTTCCAGAAACCAGAAAGCAACTAATCCGATCAACGCTTCAATCAGAAAACCAATCGCAAACGACATCAGCAGCGAACTGCTGAATGCCAGCATTAGCGGCCAGCCCTGCCAGGCAGGCAGGTGCTCACGACACAGCCAGAACACCAGCGCGAACGGACCGGTGGCGACGGCATAATAAACCAGTTTGTGCGCGATTCGATGCCAGAACAAATGGTCCAGCATATCCACCGGTTGAATCAGATATTTGCGTATTGACCCGTCGGCGATCGAACCGGCGATTCCGGTGGAGAGTCCTGGCATACTGGAAAATGCCCGAGTCAACATCACGAGCAGATAGTACGCGACCATCTCACTGAATTTGTACCCCTGAATCGAACGACCTGCGGCGTTCTGAAAGATCGCGCTCCACAGAAAAATCTGGGTCACGATCGGCAGAAACCTGACGAGCGTGGAAAAGGCAAAGTCAGCCCGATAAGTCAGACGTTCTTCAATCGCCGTCCGCAGAATCAGCCATTTTAGCCGCACTCTTGCGCGAATTTCACCAAATATCGTTGTCGGCATAGCATGGGCGTCAAACACCGTCATTTCGCTGCCCTCGCCGCATCATCCGACGAAAACAGTTCGGCGATGACATCTTCCAGGGGGCGTTCCGACACGCTGATGTCATCCACTGAGTGCTGACCGAGGATGTTCGACAGGCATTCCGAGACACTTTGTTTTTCAACCTGAATTCGAACCTTGGGTGGCCGCGATTCGAGGATCATTCCGAAACGCTCCAGCCCCGTGGGCACAATATTGTCGGAGAACTGCAGTTCAATAATTTTGTGGCGACTGAAGCGGTCGATGATCGCCGCCAGCGGGCCGTCGTGAATCACGATCCCTTTATTGATCACAATCGCGCGATCACACAACGCTTCGACATCTTTCATATAGTGACTGGTCAGGATTACAGTAATTCGCTGTTCACGCTGGTACTGGCGGAGGAATTCCTGCACACGCCGCTGGCTGACGACGTCCAGGCCAATCGTCGGTTCGTCCAGAAACAGCACGTCAGGCCGGTGGAGCAAAGCGGCGATGAGTTCCATCCGCATCCGCTCCCCCAGCGACAACTCGCGCACCGGCTGCGACATCAGTCGGCCCACTTCGAGCAAATCTGTCAGCTCGTCGAGCCGACGATGATAGTCGTCGGTGGAAATTCGATAGATTTCCTTATGCAGGCGAAAGGATTCCTGAGCTGGCAGGTCCCACCAAAGTTGTTCCTTTTGTCCCGTCACCAGTGAAAATCGCCGGCGATAGGCATCTTCGCGTTTCCAGGGAACATGCCCCAGTACCTGCGCGGTCCCCGAAGTGGGAACTACCAGACCGGAAAGCAGTTTAAGCGTGGTCGTCTTGCCCGCACCATTCGGCCCGAGAAACGCAACCATTTCGCCTTCTTCAATCGTAAAACTCACATTCCGCACGGCGCTGACAATGTCGTGCTCCCGGTGGAATAACCCGCGCACGGACGCCCATACGCCCTCTCGCTTCCGGAAGACCTTATATGTCCGACACAATTCCCTGACTTCAATCGCTGCCATTTTGCGAATCGTAGTACAGCCATCAGGCATCGGCAATCATCTCTCACGTGTCATTTGATGACGTCCTTGCCTCGATCTTTACTGAACGTTCTGCCTATTATATGGCCACCCGAATTCTGCAAGCCTCTTGCCTGGCCAATTTATGCGCAACACAACCCCTCATGACGATCCACGGTCGCAGCGCCGCTGCGGCCTGCTGGCAGCCGGGGTATGGTGCTCTCTGATGAGCGTTTGTGTGTCTTTCAACTCACCGCTTGTCGCAGAAGAACTCCCGGCTCGTCAAATCACACATGGTCCGTTCCATCATTTCTTCGGATACATCGGACATGTTCGTACGATTCCCTGGAATGCCAGCGAACGATATCTGCTGACACTCCGCAGTCGCTTTCAGGACCG
Source organism: Planctomycetaceae bacterium (assembly GCA_020426105.1). Taxonomy (GTDB): domain Bacteria; phylum Planctomycetota; class Planctomycetia; order Planctomycetales; family Planctomycetaceae; genus SXXK01. Next base: position 5,006 of record JAGQQS010000546.1, on the reverse strand, counting down.
TATGCCTGCCGGTGACGAGGCTGCTGACATCATGCTCCTCGATGCGCAGCGGGATTACGCGGAGATCGCCGTCGACCGTACGCTGGCGTGGAATTTCCAACAGGGGACCATGCTGTACTGGAATCCGCTGGCCGCAGAGACTCAGTTTTTCTTCAATGATCGTGATCCACAGACCGCGCGTTTGTTCACGGTCCTGTATGACCTGTCGCTGCAGACGGCGACGCATTCTCCCACAGACGGAGCGAACGGAAAGCCCACGCAGACCGTCGCCCTCGGTGGCCGAAAGCGAGAGTACCGTTTTGGCGACACGTCCATCGCGAACAGTGGAGTCGCTCCTGCGGGTAAACATTTTGCCGCGATCAATTATGGTCGACTCGCTCGATTGAGGCCCGTCACGGGATACCCTGAGGCGGCGGACTGGACGGTCGGGCAGGCGCATCCGGTCGATGACGGCGTGTTCGTCGTGGACATCGAAACTGGACAGAAGGACTTGATTGTCAACTTCCGGCAACTCAGAGACCTGCTGCGTCCTCATCGACCCGACATTGATGAGATTGAGTTGTTTATCAATCACACGTTGTGGAGTCCCGGTGGTAAGTGGCTGTTCTTTTTCTGTCGTGGCGAGTTTGAACATAAGACGCGGCGCGTGGACGTCCCGTTTGTTGTGCGTCCGGATGGCTCCGAACTAACCATGCTGCCTGATCACTTTGGCGGACATCCTGAATGGCTTGATGATCAGCGAATGATTGGGCGCCAGGGGCCGCGGCAGGCGCTTTACGATGTCGAACAGCGGCAGTTTACCGGAACGCTGGGCACTGCCGAAACGTTTGTCAATCCGGGCGGTGACGTGGCTCTGAGTCTCGACGGACGCTGGTTCGTCAACGGCTACAGCAAGTCGCATCGCAATCACTTTGTATTCTATCGCATGAGCGACGGGCTGACACTTCCTGGCACCTCTGTCTCGCGGGCCGGATGGCACGACGGCCCGTTGCGGATCGATCCGGCCCCGTGCTGGAATCGAAAAGCAACAGCCATCCTGACCACAGCCATCGCAAACGACGAGGACAAAACTCGCCAGCTGTTTCTGATCGACGTACCAGACGCTCAGAAAAAGCCGAACCCGGCTTTTGCGGATGTTGAAGACATCGCAGGTCTGCCCCGAGTACTGCTGATCGGTGATTCAATATCGATTGGCTATACAGTGCCCGTGCGTGAATTCCTGAAGGGAAAGGCTAATGTGCATCGCCCGAAGACAAACTGCGGTCCGACGACAACAGGTCTCCGTGCTATAGACGAATGGCTGGGTGACGGTGAATGGGATGTTATTCATTTCAACTGGGGACTCCATGATCTGAAATATATGGGCCCGCAGGGGCAGAATCTGGCAGATCCCAGCGCCCCCACCAGCCATCAGCAGGTACCACCGGACCTGTACGAGAAAAACCTTGAACAGCTCGTGGAACGTCTTGAGAAGACAGGAGCCAAACTGATCTGGCGAAATACGACACCAGTTCCCGAAGGGGCCAACGGCAGAGTCGTGGGGGATTCGGCGAAGTACAATGCCATCGCCGAGAAAGTGATGGTGCGGCACGGAATTGAAATTCACGATCTCCACGAGTTCGTACAGAAGCGGCAGGCCGAGATTATGTTGCCGGCGAACGTGCATTTCACGAAACCCGGCTACGAAGTGCTGGCTCAGGAAGTGGCTGCTGTGATCATGCAAGCGGTGGAAACCCGAAAGTCGAGGGAATGAGATGTATCATATCATTGTTGTAATCATTGTTACTGTGGTGGCGGCCAGTCCTGCTATTGCGCAGGATGTCGTAAGACACGCGGATCTCACGTACAGTCAAGCGGGCGACGTGGAACTGAAGCTGAATCTGACGCGTCCCGCAGGAGACGGACCTTTCCCCGTTGTCGTCTTTATTCATGGCGGGGGCTGGTATCTGGGAAACCGCCTGGGCTACAAGTCGGAAACGCAGGAAGCGAACAGTCGAGGCTATGCGGCGGTGACGATTAGTTATCGATTGATGACGTTTGATGAGTCACAAAAAGAGACAACGACGGCCGACACAATTTTCCCGGCTCAGATCCATGATGCCAAAGCCGCCATTCGCTGGCTGCGGGCCAATGCTGATTTGTACCATCTTGATCCGGATCGCATCGGCGTGACTGGCAGGTCTGCAGGTGGTCATCTGTCGTTGTTGCTGGGATTGACCGATCCCGCTTCAGATCTTGAGGGGGCAGGTGGCCACCCAGAGCAATCAAGCCGCGTACAGGCCGTGGTCAACGTATTCGGGCCGACGGATTTAAGAGCCTGCTATGAGACCAGTTCTGTGTCATGGATCTTTCGCCTGTTTATGGGAGGTACTCCGACTGAATCGGCGGAAACCTACAGAATTGCCAG
>JAGQQS010000546.1:0-2522 GCA_020426105.1 Planctomycetaceae bacterium | reverse complement strand
GCCGTCCCGTTTACCCAGGCGAAAAAGCTCGACGAACGGATGAAATCGGCCGGCGCATCGCATACTCTGATTGAGTTCGCAGGTCAGGGGCATGGATTTGGCGGCGAATTCCGTCGCAGGGAACTTGATGCGATGTGGCACTTCTTCGAAATGCATCTGCGGCCTTGATGCAGTCCCATCTGGCCTCAGAAAAGGGGGCAGGAACCAATAGCCAAATGGCCCGAAGAGTGCTGCGCACTATTGGTTGCTGACCCCTTTTCTGAGGCCTGTCCCTTTTCTGAGGCGGAAGTATCTGTCGTGCCTCAGATATATCGAGCTTATAGGTCTGAAAGTCTATGACGCCAGAATCAAACTCGTCCTCTCACCCGGTGAAGGTCCAGGCGTCTCCATTGGATGCCACAATTCCTCCGGACTGTAATTTATCGGATGCTGCCGTTCTCGCCCAAAGCGGCGTGCATTCTGCAGGCATGCCACGCGAGTTTGATGGCTACGAGTTGCAGGAAGAAATTGCCCGCGGTGGCATGGGGATTGTTTATCGAGCGTATCAAAAGAGTCTCGATCGAGTGGTGGCCCTGAAAACGGTTTTGGCCGGCAAACTTGCCTCAGCAGACGAAATACATCTGTTCCACACGGAAGCCCGAGCGGCCGGCAGACTCAATCACCCGGGAATCGTACCCGTGTATGATGTGGGTGAGTGTCATGGATTTCATTATTTCTCGATGCCTTTGATTAATGGCGTCAGTCTGGGAGATCGCGTGGCGCGTGGCCCCATCGATCCGGATGAAGCAGCGCGTTATATCAAGTCGGCGGCAGAGACGATTCAATTTGCGCACGATCACGATATTGTGCATCGGGATCTTAAACCCGGCAATATACTGATCAATGCGGACGGACGCCCGATGATCACGGATTTCGGCATCTCCCGGAGAATCGACGACCGACACGCGCCCGGGGAGGCTCACTCCCTGGCTGGAACGGCCGAGTATATGCCGCCGGAACAGGCATCCGGAAAACCGACCGGACCACTCAGCGATGTCTATTCGCTCGGCGCCACGCTCTATTGTTTGTTGACCGGTCGCCCGCCATTCCAGGCTTCCAATGCACTTGACACGCTGCTGGCGGTGATTGAAAGTGAACCGGTTCCTCCTCGTCGCCTGAACGAGCGGATTCCCCGCGATATAGACCTGATCTGCCTGAAATGCATCGAGAAAAGACCACAGGATCGCTACCAGTCTGCGCAGGAACTGGCAGACGAGCTTGAACGATTTCTGGAAGGGAAGCCGGTACTCGTACATCCTGTGGGCAACATTGGGACGTTTATTCGCTGGACGCGGCGGAAGCCCCGGAATGCCGCCCTCGCCACGGGCCTCGTGGTCTGCTTTACAGCCGCCCTGACTGTCAGTATCTATTACAACTACCAGTTGAATATCCAGCGTGAATTTCTGGATATGCAGCGAGAAGTTGCCACGGCCGCTCAACGGGAAGCCGAATTGTCGGAAATGCGGGCTGTCCGACTGCAGAAAACGACAGAAGAATTACTTGCGAGGCTGGCGACCGCTGAAAGCGGCGTTGTGCAGGCTTTGCAGTTTTCGACCCTTGGTGAAGTTTGTTCCGCAGCCACAAACCTGGCAAATGCAAAGTCCCGGGATCAGCACGAAAAGACGCGAGCGGCATTTCAAACAGCTCGGGAGTTATTGAACGAAAAGCAGCAAGCAGCGCTGGGGCCGCTGCTCACGAAACTGGACGACATTGCCAATCGGAAAGAAGATGATCCTGCTTCTGCCCTCCATGCCGTTGATGAATTGATTGAACAGGCCAGGCAAACGTGGCTTGAGGCAACTGCGGACGCGCCCGGAGCGCGGCAACAGATCCGAACGGTCCTCTATACCCGGACGGACCAGCTCGCCGGAAAAATTTCTGCGGCACATGAATGGCACGACGCAGCAGATGACATCATATCCTTTTTGGATCTTGTCCACGCGGAACTCTCGATCGTGGGCGAAGCGGACGTCTACTTGAAAGCTCAGCAGTTGGCGAACGCTGTTGAAGACTGGAGCAGCGGTCCACCGTCCGATGCAATCAGGAATGCCGCGAGAGATCTCAGGCAGGTGGTCGACGTTAACGAGACGCATCAGCCGTGAGTCACGAGTCGTAAAATCTCCCGCCGCCAGACATGGAAACGGGCAGTGGCGTGGACTTCAGGCCCATTGCTGTAAGCGTATAGGACGCTGGCGGGCTCTTGATTTAAAGTTCCCGGAGAATATTTTTCTTTTAACCCGACTCGAAGAGGAGGCGGAGTCGTCTGGGACCTCTTCTTTGAGTCGGGTTAAACAATCAAGTCCGCACATTTATTGAACAGGCGGGCGGAAACAAATACCCACGCAGCCCAACGCCGTTCAGGATTTGTCGTCGTTTATTTGGAGGGTTACTGAAAGTCCTTTCTCCCCTCCAAAGGCAACGCTGTGAAGCATTTTTTTGTGAGGCTTTTTTGTGATGGAATGGTGGAGTGATTGTCTTCATTC
>JAGQQS010000545.1 GCA_020426105.1 Planctomycetaceae bacterium | reverse complement strand
AACGGACAGACTGATAACCGGGTTCGGAAATTGGAATTCCAACATTGCCGGTGAGCATACCCTGTGTGAGTCAGCACAGATGTAAGCCTTAACGCGGTCGTCAAAACGTCTTCACCGGGCTTCTGGCCATTCTCTGTGGAATTCGTCGGAATTACGGGTCCACCTCGGCAGAAACCTCTGCTGTCGGCAGATCCTCTTTCACGATTCGCGTTGCAGGCACCACCTCCGCTTTCCAGTCAATGCGCGGAGCGTCGGCCCACAGTTGTTCCAGATTATAAAGTGCCCGGCCTTCGGCGGTAAACACGTGGAGCACGACATCGCCGTAGTCCGTCAGGATCCAGTTTCCCTCAGTGCGATAGCCTTCAATATTCAGCCGTCGACTGCCGCCTTCTCGTTTAAGTTTCCTGTTCACTTCGTCAGCGATGGCGTGCATTTGCCGATTACTGGTACCGGTGACGATCACGAAGAAATCGACGATGGAGGTGACTCCTGTCAGATCGAGAACCAGGATTTCCTGGCCGCGAAGCTGATCGGCAATTGACGCTGCCGCGACCGCATTGGCGCGACTTTGCGCGTACAATTCCTTTGACCGCGGGGCAGCAACCTGCAGCGGTTCAAGCGAGGATCCGTTGGTGACGGTTGATGGACTCTTGTTTTCGGATGTCATTTCAGAAGCGGCTCGCAAAGTGTGGAAATCGCAGGTCATGCATTCTAACCGCAGCGGCTCAAACTGCTACCATGCCGGAATGCTGCCATTAAATCCAGCCTTTTCGGCGAAAGAAATACAGAAAGCCGCCGGCAATCGTGAGCATCAGGCAAATCGTCATCGGGTATGCGTATCGCATGCGGAGCTCCGGCATATGCTGGAAATTCATGCCGTAGAATCCTGCGATGAAACTCAGCGGCATAAACAACGTCGCGATGACCGTCAGTGTCTTCATGACTTCATTACTCCGCAGACTGATATCTGCCAGATGAAAATCACGCAGATCGGCACACAGTTCGCGATATGTTTCGATGACATCCATGAGCTGAATTGTGTGGTCATAGCAGTCTCGCAGATAGGTGCGCGTCACGTCTGTAATCAGTGTGCACTCATCGCGCATGAGCACTGCGATCGCTTCCCGCTGTGGCCAGACCGTACGCCGCAGCAACAGGAGGTCGGCACGCACATCGCGAATCGCCAGCCGCTGCCCGGGCTCGAATCCTGATTCCAGTTGTTCGTCGATCGCGTTGAGCCGATCACCGATTTTTTCGATGATTGGAAAATAATTGTCGATCACGAGGTCAAGTATGGCATACGCGAGATAATCAGCTCCATATTCGCGAACTCGGCCTCGGGCCGTCATGATCCGTTCGCGCACCACTTCCAGCGCGTTGCAGCCTTCGTGAATGGAGACCACGAAACCTTCACCAATAAATAAACTGACCTGCTCGGTCGTCATGCTGCCATTGGCTTCACGTACCGGCAGTCGTATGACCACAAACAGATGATCTCCATAGTCTTCGACTTTGCAGCGCTGATGCGTATTGACCACGTCCTCAAGTGCCAACGGATGAATTTCGAAGGCTTCGCCCAGTCGTCTGAGCGTCTCGGGATCGGCGATGCCTTCGAGTCGAAACCAGTAGACACGGTCTTCCGGAACATCTTCGTTAAGTTCAGCGACGGTGTCGATAACTTCTTCTTCCGCCAGAGTGACGTTGTAAGAGATTCTTGTCAGGCGGCACTTTTCCGAAATCGGGGCTGTTTCCCGTTCGGTCGAACCCGGCAATGCACCGACTCCGGTGGAACGCCTGAAGCCACGATAGACGCCATGTTTTGAGGCCGGAGTCACTTTTGTATTTCCTGTAATGATCGAACTGGCGGCGGACTATGGTACCATCCGTGTGTGATCACTTTACGATGAATATCGGTATGGGCACAAGAAGGACCCGCCGAAGGAGCCCTCCGTAGTCTCAGTTTTGCGTGTAAAAGGTGGATTTCCATGGATCCATCCATCGAACCTTTGGGCGATTCTGCGGCACTCGTCGCATGGGATGCGCTGGATTCAGACGCTGCATCGTCGGCCGTGCAGACCGCAGCGATTCATCTGGACCGCTGCGCCATCGACGGTATACATGGCATCGCCCCCGCATTTAAATCAATTTCTGTCTGGTACGATTGTCGCATCTTAACCTGGAAGGAGATAGCCCAATGGCTGTCGGATGCCCTGCGTTCTGTTCCGTCCTTTGAGGAAACCACGCGTCAGCAGGTGGACATTCCGGTTTGCTATGACGCAGAGTTCGCTTTCGATTTGACGACCGTGGCCGCCGCACACGACCTCAACGTCCAGGACGTGATTCAACTGCATTCATCCGCGATCTATCGCGTGCAAATGATCGGCTTTTCTCCGGGGTTTCCGTATCTTGCGGGATTGCCCCGGGAGTTACACTCGCCGCGTCGTGATACACCCAGAACGCGCGTTCCTGCAGGATCTGTAGCAATCGGTGGCGAACAATCCGGAATTTACTCGCACGATACTCCCGGCGGCTGGCAGATCATCGGGCGAACTCCCGTGCGTTTGTTTGATCCACAGCGGAACCCGCCGTGTTTGCTGCAGTCCGGAGATGTGGTTCGATTCATCAGAATTGATCGACAGCAATTCGCTGACTACGCGGAGCTGAAATGAATCGACTTCACATAATTCGTGCGGGACTCTGTTCTACCGTGCAGGATCTCGGTCGCATGGGTAATCAGCATCTGGGCGTGCCGGTGGGTGGCGCCATGGATCGTATGTCGCACGAACTCGCGAATCTCCTGATCGGAAATGCAGCATCTGCAGCGACCATTGAAATGACGTTGACCGGCGACGAAATTGAATTCATCGAGGATTCACTGATTGCCGTCACAGGGGCTGACATGGCGCCTGTGCTCTGCCAGGCGGACACAGAACCCCGTTCAATACCACAGCACTGTCCTGTCAAAATTCCGTCCGGGGCACGTGTTCGCTTTCAGGCCGCTCAGCGCGGCTGTCGCAGTTATCTGGCAATCGCTGGTGGTGTGGATGTACCACTGCTGATGGGCAGCCGCGCGACCGACCTGCGTTCTGCCTTCGGCGGTCACCATGGACGGATGTTGAGGGCGGGAGATCAACTGGCAGTCGGGGCGCTGTCAGAGTTCACCCCTGGAATCTTTGATCAACTGTCGATATCGGGACAGGCTCCACGTTCTCGCTGGTTTGTGCGTCCGGTGGACCTGCCGAGTCTGGGGTGCACGTCACTTCGAATTGTTCAGGGCACGCATACTTCATTGTTGAAACTTTCCCAACGGGAACGATTGTCAGAGATTGTATTCCGTGTATCAGCTCAGTCTGATCGGATGGGTTATCGACTGAGCGACCATCGGCTGATCCTGCAGCGACATCCAGAGATTTTCTCTGCGGGTGCAGGACCCGGCACAATTCAGCTTCCGCCCGATGGCAATCCCATTTTGCTGATGGCCGATTGTGCTCCTACGGGCGGTTATCCGCGGATAGGACACGTCATCTCGGCCGACCTTCCCATCGCGGCGCAGCTCAGGCCCGGTCAGTTGATTCGATTTGAGATGGTACCCCTTGAACGGGCTCAGGAACTTTTTCTTCAACAGCGGCAAAATCTTGCGAAAGCATTGGCGATGGCCAAACTGATGCCGCCCCAGGCAATTACGTAATATGCACCAGATTGACCTTAACTGCGACCTGGGAGAAATCGCCGGTCCCGCCGGCGAAATTCTTGACGCCCAGCTGATGCCTTATGTCTCTTCCATTAATGTCGCGTGCGGCGGCCATGCGGGGGATGTGTCCCGCATCCGCAAGGTGGTTGACCGGGCGCTGAGCCTGAATGTCGCAATCGGCGCGCATCCCGGTTATGCAGATCGGGTGAACTTCGGGCGAGTTTTCGTGCCGCTGTCAGCGCAGGAAATCTATGACCTTGTGCTGTCCCAGATCAGCATGGTTGAAACAATTGTGCAAAACTGTGGGGGCAGACTGCACCATGTAAAACCACACGGCGCACTTTATAATGTTGCGGCAACATGCCGGGCAACGTCGCAGGCGATTGCTGCGGCGGTGCTGGCTCTGAACCCACAATGTCGCCTCATTGGATTTTCAGGCAGTTGTCTGACTGAAGCTGCCAGCGCCATCGGTCTGCGTGCGGTGCATGAATGTTTCGCTGACAGGAATTATCGGGCAGATGGGTCCCTCGTTCCTCGCAATCAGCCTTGCGCCGTACTTGAAAGTGCACCTGAGATTGCAATACGGGCAACATCGATTGTGGAAACTGGCATCATCGAGACAGTCGATGGCGCGCCGCTCTCACTGCACTGCGATACACTTTGTATTCACAGCGATACTCAGGATGCCGTGTCAATTGCGGCGCACATTCGGAACGAATTCATGCAACGCGGGATCGAGGTAAAATCCGTCGATTAGCCGCGTGCTCGCCTGTGTGTGTTTGAGACTCATTATGCAGCGACTGTCTCGCTTCGCCTATGACTTCGAAATCGAATTATCGGGACAGTATCCGATATGAACATGGCTCACAGGAAATAAGTTACAGTGGCTTTACTCACGCAGGATTTTTATGACCGAGACCCGGTCCGTGTAGCCCGGGAACTCATCGGAAAATATCTCTGTCGCCGAACGTTCGAGGGCGTCTGCGGGGGACAGATTGTTGAAACTGAAGCGTATTTGGCCACCGGTGATCCCGCGTCACATGGAGATCGTGCAGCTTTTAAGTCGAATCATGGCCGGGGTTTGAGTCAAGAAAAGTGACCTTCGTGCGGCTTGCGATTTCGCACAGAATGTGCGTTCTTCAAGAACCACAAACGAACACGGAGGTCGATGTGAGTTTAAGCCATTCGAGTCAATTAAAAAAGCCAGTATCAGCCCTGTCCGCTACCGGAAACGGAGCCACGTTGGAACGAAATTGGTCGGAAACTTGCAGAAGATGACACTGCCCGAATCGTGGAACGACAGGTCAATACGTGGGATCGCAAGACACTGGATGATCTTTACGATGGCGTCGGATCGCTCGCCTATGATCCATTGCTCCTGGTCAAGATGGTGCTCTATCAGTACCTCAAAGGGCGGCGTTCGCCCGCGAAATGGTTTGAAGAAGCAAAGCTCAATGAGGCCATGCAGTGGCTCGGTCGCGGCTACACTCCGGCGCGACGAACGTGGTACGATTTTCGAGATCGCGTTGGCGGAGCAGTCGATAAACTCCACGAGCAATTGATTAAAAATGCGATTGAACAAAACCTGCTCGATCCCGCCGTCGGAGTGCAGGATGGCACTTCCGTCGCCGCGTGTGCTTCGCGACATCAGATGCTCAACAGCGAAACTTTGAACCGGCGAAAAGAGTTGCTCACCAATGTCATAAAAGGCGCACATCCGTCGTCTGAACCGCTGCCTCGCTGGGTGCCGCCCACCGACACGGGACGTGAAGATCTGGCCGAACGCATGCGACTTGCAGCAAAGATTCTGGACGAGCGGATCGCGAAAAATGCCGCAAAACAGGCGGGAAAACGCAAAAATCCGTCTAAGATTCTGGTGAGCCTGACCGATCCGATCGCTCCGTTCGGTCGCGACAAGATGAAGGTGTTTCGTCCGTTGTACACGATCCAGTATGTCATTGAACCGATCAGCCGCTTCATCATGAGCTACCGCTGT
>JAGQQS010000544.1 GCA_020426105.1 Planctomycetaceae bacterium | reverse complement strand
ATGGAAGAAGATACCTGCTCGCGCTTCCGGGAACTGATTCGACTGCCCCACGGGATCGTGCTTGTGACGGGTCCAACGGGATCGGGCAAGACGACCACGCTCTACAGTTCGCTGGCCGAGATCAAAAGCGAACGCAACAAGATTATTACGACCGAAGATCCGATTGAGTATCAGCTTGAGGGCATCAATCAGATTCAGGTGAATCACAAAGTCGGGCTGACATTTGCCGCTTGTCTGCGCAGTATTCTGCGGCACGACCCGGATGTCGTACTGGTGGGTGAAATTCGCGATTTTGAAACCGCTGAGAACGCGGTTCAGGCGTCGCTGACCGGTCACATGGTGTTCAGCACGCTGCATACGAACGATGCCGCAGGCTCATTCATGCGACTGGCGGACATGGGAGTTGAACCCTTCCTGATCAGCAGTACGCTGGAAGGAATCATGGCTCAGCGTCTCGTGCGAACGTTATGTAAGCACTGTCGCGAGGCATACATGCCGTCTGAGGAAGAAGTTCCTGTCGATTTCCCGCTGGTCGATTACACGGCAGGACAGCCGATTTACCGCGCCAATGGATGTCGTCAATGTCGTGGCACCGGCTATTCCGGACGTCTGGGTATCTACGAGCTGCTGGTGAGCAACGAAGAAATTCGAATGCTGGCCAGCGAACGTCGCGGCACTAACGAAATCCGCAAAGCAGCCATCGCCGCTGGTATGAGAACTCTTCGCCAGGACGGCTGGCTCAAAGTTGCCCGTGGCGTGACCACAATCGAAGAAGTTCTGCGTGTGACAAAAGCAGAATAGAATCATCCATCAGCAGACGCGGTTCCGTATGGACGGGGATTCAGGCGGGTCTCTGCGACGTAACGAGCGTCGGTGCATTACTCAATTATCTGCGCCGAGGGGGCAGCAGTGCCCGAGTTCACTTACATCGCGAGAACGATAAGTGGTCAGGACGTCAAAGGACTGATCTCCGCAGACTCGCGCAGTGACGTCATGGCATTGCTGAATCAGCGTTCGCTGTTTCCGATGAACGTGTCGCCGGCAAAGCAACCTTTGCTGAAGTTCAGTTTTAATCGTGCCGTGAAGGCCGAACTCCTGGCGTCAACGTTGACTCAATTGTCCGATCTGCTCACCAATGGTGTTCCGCTGCTGCAGGCACTCGATCTTATCGCTCAGCAGGCGACGCATGACCATCTGAAAGAAGTACTGACAGACGTGCGTTCGCAAATCGCTGAAGGCAAACAACTCCATGAGGCTATGGGAGCCCATCGGGATGTTTTCAGTGATCTGACGCTCTCGATTATCAGGGCGGGAACGGAAGGTGCGTTTCTCGAAGCGGCATTGCAGCAAACGGCCGAGTTTCTTGAGCGTCAGGAAGAGCTGCGGGCAAAAGTCAAAGGGGCTATGACTTATCCCGCCTTTCTTGCTGCCGCGGGAAGCACCGTGACGCTGGTCCTGATTGTTTTCTTTGTGCCCAAGTTTTCAGAACTTTTTGCCCAGCTCGAACGACAAGGCAAGCTCCCAATGCCGACAGTGCTTTTGCTGTGGCTCAGTGATTTTCTGGGGCGTTTCGGAATTTTTGTGGCGATGGCCGTGGCGGGTGGCATCATGCTGCTGCGGCGCTGGGCGCGATCACCCGGCGGAAAACACAAACTCGATACCGTCAAAACCAAAGTGCCGGTATTCGGGCCAATCATTCTCAACAGCGCTGTTTCACGCTTCTGTCGAATTCTTGGGACGTTGCTCCGCAATGGAGTCCCAATGTTAAAGGCCATGGAAATCAGCAGTGATTCATCCGGCAATGTTGTTCTCGGCGATGCAATTCGAAAGTCAGCGGAGAACATTTCTGCTGGTGAGTCACTTTCTACCCCCCTGACGAAATGCGGGCTGATCCCCGCTAATATTATGGCGATGATCAGCATCGCTGAAGAAGCCAACAATCTGGAACGTGTCCTTGGTAACGTTGCTGACGGGATCGATAAAAAGGTCGCTCGGCAACTGGATACGATGGTGCGACTCATCGAACCTGCGCTGCTGATGGTCATGGGCGGTGCAGTTCTGTTCGTGATTGTCGCATTGCTGTTGCCGGTGTTTGAGATGAGTACTTCAATGAGTTAATTGAGCGAATGGAGAAAGAGATGCATAAATTTCAGTTGCGAAATGCGGAACGCCGCAATCGTTCACAAAATCTGACCAGTGCTGCAGGTCGCCGTGGCTTCACACTCACGGAACTGTTGATTGTGATGGCTATTCTGGTGCTGCTCGTGTCGCTGATCGGACCACCGTTACTCGGCAGCAAACAGAAAGCTGATATCAATTCGGTGAAAACCCAGATTGGGATGTTCCAGTCGGCTCTTGAGCGCTACGCTGTTGACATGAACAAATTTCCGTCTACAGAAGAAGGATTGGCGGCGCTGGTCATGAAGCCGGGGGCTGATGGCACCGAATCTTCGTCTTTGGATTCGGAGAGCTCCGATGACGCGTCAGCAGATGACGGAACCTCAGAATCCGGCGGTTCCAGCTGGGATGGCCCCTACCTCAAGACGGATAAGTTACCAAGCGACCCCTGGGGCAAAGCATATTCTTACGAATATCCACCGACACATAATAAAATCAATCTGCCCGACATTTGGTCATTTGGTCCGGATGGCCAGGAGAACACGGAAGATGATATTGTGAGCTGGAGCGGTAAAGGTGAAGAAGGCTCTGAACGGAGTGCCTCCGAAGGAACGAACGAGTAGATCTTGTTTCCAGTGCTTTATCGAAATTAAAAAGGGATGAATCGTAGTGGACGAGGCCACGAGTCCCTGCAGTTGCAGGGCTGACCGGGACTCGTCGCCTCGTCCACTACGGCTGAAATAATAGGATTATTTCTGCGGCTCGCCTTAAGAGTACGCCGTTGGCTGGAACACGGATGGCAACGATCGAATCAGGGACGATCTCTGGCAGAGCCTGATCCGGTTCTGTGTGATACAGGGGAAGTTCCGGCAAAAAACATGCGCCATCGTCTGTCTCGATCATCTGACCTTAGTTACGCTCGCCGCGGATTTTCGCTGGTCGAGCTGCTGATCGTGATGGCGATCCTGGCAGGAATGGCGGCATTGATTGTTCCTGCGATGCGCAGTCCGCTGGATAAGAGCCGCCTCAACGCCGCCGCGAAGCAGATGCAGACAATGCTGGCGAAGTCGCGGGCTCTGGCCCTGCGTGAAGGTACCACGGTCTATTTTCGCTATGAAATATTCGGTGACCAGTATCTGATTGAGCGATTGCCCGCTGAGCAACAACTCATGGTCACAGTGATGGAAGATTCCGGGGGCGTGTCGGGCACGCCTTCGGGCCTGTCCGCTGAATCTCCGGATGATCCGAATTTGCCGTTCGATGTGACAGGTAATGATCCTGTGAAGGATTCGGAAGCTGATGCCAGTGGTTCCGTCATATTGCGGGAGGGGCGCTTGCCGGTCGGAGTCACCTTTGGCGAACCCCCCGCAGCAAAAACAACGGCGGAAAATATGTCTCAAATCGATCCGCAGGCGGCCGTCAGCAGCGTCGGCGAGATTCACCGATGGTCTGAGCCGATCCTCTT
>JAGQQS010000543.1 GCA_020426105.1 Planctomycetaceae bacterium | reverse complement strand
TGTCTCGGTTCCACCAGCAGAATCCCACAGTCCATCGAAGTGGAATCCAAGGGGCACCAAGGACTGTCTTGCAGCAAGTCAGCCACGTTCTGCCGGTTGGCCTGCCGAACTGTGAGCGAGTTGGTGATAGTGTTCAGGGTCTTGGAAGCGGCCCGTAATGTTGAATTTGCCGTCAACAAAGGCAGAACATTCACCGTTTCAGAGTACTTCTGCAGACGTTCCGTCCGGAGTTCCTGAGAAAAACGCAGCAACGGATCATGGCAGTCTGAGCTGGAATCACTGTTCATTGCCACGCTGGCGAATTGCTCCGACGTCAGGCCGTTACCAGTCAATGCGACTCCCAGGGGCAAGTGAGCCTGCAGCCATTTATGACATCCGGCGATGAAGACATCGCAGCTATCGATGAGGTCACTAACGGGAATGTGCCCCAGAGCCTGAGCACCATCCGCAACGGCGAATCGCACCGGCCGAAGACTTCGGAGTTGCCTGAGCAACGGGGCGACGGCAAGACGAATTCCAAGACTGCTGACAGCAGGCATGAACAGTCCGTCGCAATCGTGGTGAAGGAACTTTGACTGAAGCACCTCGTTGAGTTCCTGCGGAGACGCCTTGCCACGGATTGCTGGGTCTTTCAACTCGACGACGTGAATTCTTCCATGATGTCTCTGAGCTTCTTCGTTGGCAATTTGCTGCCACGCGGGCCAGTTGAGGTCAGTCGTCAGAACTCTGCGGCATTGACGAAACATCAGTCGACAGGCTGTTCTCACCAATCGGGCCGACTGGCTGGCTACAAAGACACGGTCCGCGTCTTGGGTTCCTAAAGCGAGAGCCATTTGCTCATGAAGCCGATGACTGCCATTCCAGCAACTCAGTTCAGGAAACTCGCGTTGTCGTTGTTCCGTCCAGACTCTGGCTCCGTGCTGCAAAAAGGGAAGTGAGCACAGGTACGGATCTTCAAAGGCAAGTCGAGCGAACTCGCACTCCACCTGCATCGCTGCGGGACATGCCTGTCCCTGCCGAGCTGTATCCATGTAGATCCGCATTGAGGATGCGTCCGCCTATGCACTTCCTGCAACGCCATCGAGTCGGACTCGATAGTGGCATCGCGATCGTAATGCTACAGACGGAATTGATCCAGCAGATCTTTGTACGCCGTGCAATAAACGCCAAGTTTCTCCCACTGCTGTTCGGCGTCACGGATCGCAGTCACATTGAAATCCAAAACAAACCGCTGAGTTCGCAAGTTGTCCTCAGCAAGTGACTGAGTTCCCACAGCCAATTGACCGTAGATGCCAATGTCTTTGACCAGCTCCGGTTCCTTCTGCAGGACTGAGATGCGTGCGAGACGAATCCAAATGCCATGAACAGACTGCTCATGGATCCACTGCCGAAGTTCTTCAACGGGGAGATCCTGATCCTTTGGCCACAACTGATCAGCGATCAGTACGATTCGTTCGATGGTGACTACGTGGTCATCAATCAACTGGAAGTTGAATTGCATGCTGCCGGTTCCAGCAGCATCCTGCCAATACTTCGGATGCCGCACCACAGCAATTGAGCGATAGTGAAAGACCGTCGGGTCCCTAAGGAGCATTTCATAAGTCAGTCGCCATGTTTCGGTGTCAACGAACACGACTTGGCCATCTCCCAGTTCCGTGCAGGTGGTAGCGATCTCAGCAAGGGACTTGAGAGCGAGATCTCGGTACACCTTGTTGAATCGCTGACTGATCCGCAGCAACTGCTGAGAAATCCGCTGATACTGCTCAAACACCTCCGGGTCATGCGACAGATAAAACGGCGTTTCGAGCAATCCTATTGATGACTCGTCACGTTGACTGGATCGCAACACGAGGATTCCGACAATGACACTCAGTAGCAACGCCGCCCAGAGAAACTGCACCGCCGGTGCTGCCCACATCGCCAACGCTGCAGAAACCAGACAGCAAACGACGAGCAGCAAGAGTGCTGTCATTCTCATTGAATTTGTCGTTCGTTTTTCAGCCATTCGCCGAAAGTACGACAGTTTTCGAAGAAGAGCAAGCCCCTGGCAGATTCCGGCGGTACTGCCCTCAGAAATCCTGGGACCAATGACTGCGGTGCACATTGCATCGCTAACCACGCGGAGAGTCAGCAATCTTGACTCTATAACGGATTTCAGGCACTGTCACCCAGCTCGGTGAAACAGCAACAGGCTCTGCTGGGAAGCAACCTGCGAGGGATAACCGAGCCGAGCGTCAGAGAAATCTGAGCAGGGGAACGGCACTGTCGAGCCCTCACCGGTTCCCAGTTCCGTTCCCCACTTTTACCCTCATTTTTTATCCCCCAAAGGTTCCTGCCTCGCGGTCAGGCTTCCAATTCGACCGCACCACTTGAGGATCCAATTTCAATTTCTTGCAGATAGAATTACTTATGATGGTGAATTTGCAGTGGCTATCTATGCTGAATGGCCATTCTCACCCTCCTCTCACTATAGACCCTTTGTTCGCCGGGCTACTTGGGATCTATGGCTCAAAGAACCCGATTCCCGGGCAGAGCAGGGAATCAAATTGGACCGCTGACGGAACCGCATTGAAAGCAGGGCCCAAAACAATGGGGATGTTTCTGCTGTTGTTTAAGAAACTCACAAGCGTTTAAGAAAGGATACCAAGTCCTTTTTCTGATGCGCAGTAAGTGCGTCCGGAGGTCCAAAGCTTTCGCCGTCTGGGTCTTTTTCCTTTTCTCCGGGCAGCGTGAGTGATGGGAATCTCGAGAGCAAATGATCGCTGTAGAGCTCAGCGACGTCGTCAAGTGTCGCTGCAATGTTGTTGTGAAAATACGGTGCTGTCTTTCCGATTCCACGAAGTGTCGGAATGTCGAATGCCTCAAAATCATATGGGCTGCCGGTGATCAGAGCACGACCTGGATCAGTTGAGTACATCTGGAAAGGCAGGAAGTTTGGTCCTTCGATCGGATTGCCGTCTCGGTCGACGTTGCTGAACAGTCTCCCTGGCCCGACGGCAGGAGGCAAAACGGCGACGGCCTTGGTCCGCGACACATCGGAATAGAACCGGAGTCTGTAATGCGGAAAACTGAGTTGTCTCGTCAGGATAGGATGTTCGTCCTCTTCAGTCGCACCGATCTGAGCAAGAAAATTCTCCATCGCTGACCCGATGTTAATGAATTCATTGTCGGGCTGGGATGCCAGCACGCGAGTCGGCGGATCGGTTGCTGGAACATTGTAGCGTATGAACCCGTCGGGCTTCAGTTCCGGGAAGGCTTGGTCATGAATTGATCGATCCACAATCGTTGCCTTGTTGGCTCCTCCGTGACACACGGCACAGACTTTGCTGAAGACTTCTCTACCACGGATTTCCTCCGGCGACAGGTCGAGTGATGCTTCGACATCGCTAACTCTGGCAGGCTCGACGCCATTCGCTAGTTCCATCGCTACCGAGCGAGCTCGGTCTGACGAAAACTGGCTCCGAACATATCCCGCGATAAGTTCAAGTTCACGTTGTGAAACTTGACCTCCCTGACTGTGCGATGTGATAGCAGCCTGAGCCTGCTCTTCCAGAGTTGCTGCGCGGCCGTCGAGTTGATACGGCGATGTGATGGCCACATCGATGATGGAAGGTACCGATCTCCAGACGAAGATTCTTCGATCACGCGGCGTAGTCACAATGCCGAGCGAATTGACGACATCGACATTGTCTGGCAGCGTCAGCCAAACGCGAATGAGTCCTTTCCGCAGGTGTTCATATTTCAGTTTCCTTGCGTCGGGATCGTCCGCATCAATGGCATTGAATAGAGGATCGTTCGGATTCGACTTCCAAAGTTCTTCGACATGAGCCGGCGAAAGAATGAAA
>JAGQQS010000542.1 GCA_020426105.1 Planctomycetaceae bacterium | reverse complement strand
TCGTGCAGCTTTGAAGCAGTGGGTGGAAAAACTTATGGACTGGTAGAAAGTAAGGTGGGACCAGCGAGCAAATGCGAGCGCCAGCCCACCAATCGAAGCACCGCTCATGGTGGGCCGGCGCGGCCTAGCTGCCGCTTGTCCCACTCTCATGCAACGATGCCGTTAGCTTTTGCAGAACGCGATGGACAGGGCAATGAAGCATCTGCGGTCGCATTCCAGCGCCCCAAAAGGCAATTTCCC
Organism: Planctomycetaceae bacterium; assembly: GCA_020426105.1. GTDB lineage: Bacteria > Planctomycetota > Planctomycetia > Planctomycetales > Planctomycetaceae > SXXK01. Next base: position 2,276 of record JAGQQS010000542.1, on the reverse strand, counting down.
TGATCAAAGACCACAATCCTGGCCTCGAAATATAGGCAGATTGCGCAAGAAATTTGTTGCCGTCCCAATGCCAAATGTTCGTTAATTGATATGTGGACCGCTGTTCGCTGGAATCGACGGGACGGATTGTAAATTTTTGTTGACATTCGGCAGCGCAGACTCAAGAATCCGCCTCCGGAAGGACTCGGACATCCCTGTCGTCGAAACTGGTTTTTGGGCCCTCACCTTTCTGTCACTTGAGCTGATCGCCTCGGCAGAATGATGTGAACAAATCCAGGTCACTCAGGAAATCTTCAAGGAAGGAGATCCGTTGAATGTTGGGATATTTTATACAACCGGTCTGCCCCCCTCTGGAGCTGCTGAATGACTTCTTATTATGTCGAAATGGAATCAGGACTCGAATCGCTTTCTGAAATTGAAGGATACGAATTCCTCAGCGACCTGGATGCAGGATTTGAAGAAGAATTGCGATCTCTGGGCGTAGACCCGGGCTCGCCAACCGCTGCCAAGCCGGGTTCAGAGGAAAAAGTGATGATGCTGGCCGCACGTTATGCGGCGGGTCTGCCCCTGTGGCACCTCGACGACTGCTACGATCACGGTCCGGGCAGTGTCGGTAATCTGATCGTCGATGATGAACTGGCGGACGATAGTGCCGAGATTTTCGACATCGCCTAATCCCGGTTTGTACTTCTGAATCAGCAGGACGCCGCAGCATTATTTGCTGCGGCGTTTTTTGTGGAACCCGCAGGAATCTGAAAGATCTGCCCGTCATCCTTCCTGCGGTGGCTATTCACATCCACCCGAAGTGCACATGTGTCATCCTCGCCTGGGCGGACTGGATATCCGCTCAGCTTCCATTACTCCCCGTGGTAACCGCGCCACGTCCAGACCAGCGTATCTGCAAGCGTTTGTTCGAAGACTTTCCCGTCGCAGTGTTTCGTTGCCCTGCTGTAGACGTAACGATAATCGTAGCCTTTGGTCTTCAGAGCCGCAGCTGTTCGCTCGTTCGCCATCACCCAATTGTGGTATGTCTCTTCCGGATCGCGGGCACGATTGTCGTTTTCGGACACATGCGTGAAGATTCGCAATGGCTTCTTCTCACTCGTTTCGATCAGCTTCAGGCTGGAATGGTATTCCCAGGCCCCCAGAGGGTACACGGCTTCTTCGGGCGCATCGTCGTCCTGTTGATCGACGAATGTACCGGAATAAGTGATTAGACGGCGAAATAGATCCGGGCGAAACCACCCCATCGTCAACGCGGCCGCACCGCCAGAGCTGCATCCCATCGTCGCTCTACCCCAGGGGTTTTCGGTAAAGGCAATCTTTGGATAGGCAGCCCTGATTTCGGCGTTGTTCAGCACCGCTGGTAATACTTCGTCGTTGACAAATCGAGCCAGGCGGTCTGACATCGTGTCGTATTCCAGACCTCGCTGACTGCCTTTGCTGTCATCGCCACCGTTCTGCACGCCGATCGCGATAAACGCCGGCAATATTCGGTTCGGGTCGGCAGAAATCGTCAGATTGTCCAGTGCATTCTGCACGAGGTTCAGACGACTGGGCCCGTCATGCATTACAAGAATCGGAGCCTTGGTTCCGTCTTTGTAAGCCGCCGGTATGTAAACCGAGATCTTCCTTTCTTTGCGGACCGGCTTGTTTGTGTCCAGCGTGACGTCATCTCCCCGGAAGATTTTGCTGTCCGCCAGCGGCATGGAGAATTCAAATAACTTCCCCTTGGGATTGCCTCGATCGGTCAGATCGGGATCAACTGTGTAATCGGGGCCAATGACCAGATTACCGTTCCCTTCCGTCCCGGGAGTTTCTGTGTAGTCGTCGCAAGCCCCTGAGTTCAGCGTCAGACCAACGGACGCGATCGATAGAAGAAGAATGCGATTTGGCAGGCATCTTGATTTCAGCAACATAGCAATTATCAATCGTTTTAAGAAGTTGAGGCGAGGATGATGCATTATGGAACGACCAGGCAATCGCATTTGCATGATGGCTGTGCCGTCATGCGATATCAGGTCAAACAACGGGTGTTGTCAGATCGCGGCAGGTGGATGGCGTTCGGCGAAGTCAAATGTCGAGTTGCATCTTTTGCAGCGATACCTTGCTGTTGCACCTTGCAGCTCATCATCGCGTGTCGCCATTATCACCAAAGCGCACCATGCAATAAAAATTCATCAGCGCAGGCCCACGAGCCACTCCGTAACGTTCAGCCAGAAGCGGTTGTAGTGTTCCCAGAATACAAAGTTGCAGCCCCAGTGCGGTGCGGGGTC